>CAMGTC010000178.1 GCA_946061765.1 uncultured Treponema sp. | reverse complement strand
TGGCCCCATATTTATTTACATTTCCCGAAGCCATAACTTTTGGACTGATTGTATAATTTTGAGAAACATTTTCTAATGATATTCTATTTACATTTACGCTTGGTCCATTTTCTGTATCGTAAGCAAAGTTAGAATTAAGTGAGAAAATGTAAGATTTATTAGCAAGTGTAAATGGCAGATTTTCAACTATTGCATATCCGTCTATTTTACCAGAACCTAAATTAACCTGGGCTTGAGTACCATAATCTCCAGAGAAAGTTATAACTTCTTTCATTATGTTTCCGCTAAAACTGTAAGGGATGGAAGACAATAGTAAATCTACAGTGTAGAACATATCTGATGTACTTGGATCAATATCTAAAGTAGCACCAGCTTCCAGAGCGTACTTACCATAAACAAGGGAAAGTTGATTCAGCTGAATAGACTGTTCATTTCCATTTGCAGTAAGCATAAGTACCTGATTATCTTTACTTGTATTAGCAATAACAACATAAGGAATACTGTAAGAAAGAGATTGAAAATCTGTAGAAAAATATGCATCAGCAGAAAAGATAAAATTCTTTATGCCGGCTTTTACCCCTTCAAGGCTATCGGCAACTTTTTTATCCAAAGCCTGTAAAACAAAATCTAAAATACTATCCAGGTAGATACTGTTTAAACTGGCATTTGTCTGAATATAATTTGATGACAGAAGATAAGAACCGTCAAATTTAATTAATCCCGGACTTCCCTGTTCTACACGAGAATAATCATAAACTTCCAGCATAAAATCATATGAATCTTCTTCGGGAATAATAGAAGTCTGTAAAGCAGTAAGAGCCTTATCTCCAATAAATATTTGAGGAGAAAAAAGCATAAATCCTTTATCCAGAGGATCAAAATAAAATTCTGTAGAAAGAGTTTTACCGTTAGGAAGAATTATGTAAGGAATTTGAGCAAAACCAGAAAGCAGAAGATTTTTATAAACTAAAGATAATTCAAAATCTGCAGAACATTTTTGACCATTTAAGTTCAATTTTTGAATATCTAATTTTTTTTCATCTCCAGAAAGTTCATATTCTATAGCTAGACTTCCATCAATCATTTCTTCTGGCAGGAAAAACTTACCTTTTGAATTAAAATCAAACTTTGGATTTTTGATATCCTCCAGGCTGCAGAAAAGCCGGGTGTCTGTTTTTATTGAAAGATTTTTAAGCTTATTTAATTCCTTCTGGTGAGAATCCATAGAAATTAAAGAAAAGGCTTTTAACTCTTCCATTTTTACCTGTGCACTACAATTTTTATTTTCCACATCATAAATAGCTGAAATATATACAGGATTAACTGTCTGAATTGTGTTCAAACTAAAACGCCCCTGATTATATTTTGCCATTAAACATAATTTTTTAAGAGTTATATTTCCATTTGTAAAATCAAGGAATTTTAAAGTAAGATTTGAATTGTCAAGATTAGAATATAAAGTTCCTGTAATATTCAACATACAACTTACTTTTTGTTTAGCCTGCATTAATGAAGCTTCTAATTGAGAATACAAAGAAATATTTATTGAATCTGATGTTGAATTAACTATTGCTATATCTTTTATGGAAAGATTAGATTTAATAAGATTGTTTGAATATACAAAGTTTACGTTTCTTATTTTTATATTTGAAGGAATAAAACGACTTAAGGTGGTAATATCAAAAACATAATCAGGATTTTCTTTAATCTGGATTGTGGATACAAAATTTATGAGCTGAGCAAGATCTACAGAAATTCCGTCTATTACTATATTGGAAATCCCGTTTGAAATATCTAATTTTATCAGTTTAAATAATTTATAATTAAATTTAACTTTATCTATTACAATGATTTGCTGACTTTGATCATTAGAAATTGAGATTTCGTTTATATTTACAGAAGATAATATCGAGGGGGAAAGTTTTTTATAACTAATTTTTAAATTAGTCTGATTCTCCAGTTTTGTTAATAGATTTTCTGTAATTATATCTGCAAATTTTACAAGACGATTATGTAAAGGCACCACTACAATAAATGCTGCGAGTATGAGGATAACAAAAATAATCATTCGTAAATTTGCAAATATGGGCTTTTTCAATTTAAAAACATTTATCTCAATTTAACCTTAACATTATATCAATTATGGATGAAATTTTATATAATATCTTTATGATTTTAAAAAATTTTATCGTTTTTGAAGGAATTGATGGAGCTGGTACTTCAACTCAAATAAAAAAATTAATTGAATCAAATCCAGAAAAATATATTGCAACAGCAGAACCAACTTCCGGTCCAATCGGCAAATTCATTCGGCAGATGCTGGGCGGAGAATTCACAATTGATGAAAAAAGTTCCACTTATCTCTTTGCCGCCGACAGATGTGAACACCTTTACGGTAAAGACGGCGTAATTGATATGATTAACAAGGGTAAAACTCTTGTAAGTGACAGATATATTTTTTCAAGCCTTGCTTATCAATCAGTTTCCTGTGGAAAGGAACTTCCAAGATTACTTAATTCACAATTTCCGCTGCCAGAATATCTTTTCTTTTTTGATATTAATCCTGAAATTTCTTTAAAAAGAGTTGAATCTAGAAACGAGAAAAAAGAAATTTACGAAAAAATTGATATGCAGAAAAAAACAGCCGCACTTTACCAGCAGGTAATCAAAGAGTACGAAGAAGCAAACACAGGAATGAAAATAATTCATGTTGATGCCTCTAAATCAATTGAAGAAATCTCTGACTTTATTAAAAAGAGTCTTGAAAAATAAAATTAGATTAAAAGACCAGGAAATTATTCCGATACTCAAAAAGTGAATAAAAGCTTTATAAAAATCATCTTAAGCTTAATATTATTAATTTTTCCTCTAAGTAATTTAAACGCCTATATGGTCAAATACAAAGAAGACTGGTATAAACTCTACCATGTTCATTACCAGCAATACCCTGATGATTGTATAGAAAATATCTATTGGCTCGAAAAAGCAGCCCAGGCAGATTTTTGTAATCCCCAGTTTTTAGATTTTAAACTTACAAGCGAAAAAGAATGGGAAAAATACCGTTATCTCTTCCAGATGCATATAAACTTAAAATTGATTGAGCAACACTTAAGATTAGGAAGAACATACGATAAAAAAGAAGTTTATTTTTATGATGCACCTTTTAAAGACCAATATCTTTCAAATCTTGAAAAATGCTTAACTTGCTATAAGGCTGGTTTATACTACTGGCAGGAAGCAAAAATCTGGGCAGAAAAAGCAAATGAAGCAAAATTTAATTTTCTTTTTATAACTGATAAACAGAACTGGGAAGACGAAAGAGAAAGAATAAAAAGCGGTCAGTTAGATTATCAAAAAATGCTGGAAAGAGAAATTTCCAGAATTGAAAATAACATTACCAAACTTAAAGAGATGGATCAAAACTATTAATTAGTTCGAATTTCGGACTAATTAGAGTTTTTTTTATCAAATTTCTATTGTTAGGAAAATAGAAAAAGTCTAAACTATGTTTATGGATTCTAGCTCTTACTCAATTTCTTATAAAGAAAAAACAATAAATACAAATATCGAACCACTAGCCAATGTTGACTCGTTAATAGAAAAATACAAAATCGGTCAAGATTCAAAAACTCAAAGACATTTTTTTATAACAGATGCCACAGTTGCTTCCCTTCCAATAATGCAGAAATTTACTGCAATGTTTGATGATGATAAATGTAAAAATGATTGTCTTTTAATTTTAGGTTCAGGGGAGCCTTATAAAACTTTTGAGACTGTTATTTCGATTGTAGAAAAAGCTTTAAGCGAAAATTTCAGCGTTAAAGACTGCTTTGTTGCAATTGGTGGTGGTGTAATTTGTGATTTAACTGCTTTTGCGGCCTCAATTTATAAAAGAGGAATAGAAGTTGATTTTATTCCAACAACTTTACTTGCCATGGTTGATTCTTCAATTGGAGGAAAAACTTCCTGTAATTTTAAAAATCAAAAAAATATAATTGGAACATATTATCCTGCAAAAAATATTTTCATTATTTTAGATTTTTTAAAATTTCTACCTGATATTCAGATTAAATCAGGTCTTGCAGAAGCATTTAAAACATCAATCATTTTAGACAAAGAACTTTATAATATTTTTAAAGACAAAAAAGATTTAATTCTATCAAGAGATGAAAAAACAATTTCGCAGATAATAGTAAAATCAGTTTTTGCAAAAGCTAAAATTGTTCAGGAAGATTTTTACGAAGAAAACATCCGTTCATACTTAAATCTTGGACATACTTTTGCTTACGCACTGGAATCAGTTGTGGGAATGGGAGTAATTACTCATGGAGAGACTGTTGCCTGGGGAATTGGAAGAGCTGTAACTTTAGCATGGCAAAAAGAATATTGTACAGAGGCTTTTAAAAATCAAATTATTTCTATTTTGGATGATTATGGTTATGTAACAAAAGCTGTACCTGCTATTGTAAGCGGTGGCGGTGTAAGCGAAAGAATTCTTGAAGCAATGCACAAGGATAAAAAGAATCTAAATGATAAAATTAGAATTGTAATTCCTAAAAACATAGAAGACATTACAATTGAAGAGTTTGACGACAAAGATATTCTTGCCGCCCTTAAATAATTTTTTGGTTTAATCAGATGAATAGTATAGAACATTATTTTGACTGGGCTGCAACTAGCCCTGTTGATAGTGACATTGCAAAAGAATCATTAGAAGAATCATTAATTAACTGGGGAAATCCTTCTAGCATTCATTCTATAGGAAAGACTGCAAATGAAGTTTTAACACAGGCCCGCCATAGAGCTGCCAAGTCAATTGGAGTTTCTTCGGATAATATTTATTTTACATCCGGGGGAACAGAAAGTGATCACCTTGCCCTGCTTTCAGTTTTATCAAAACCTGTAAAAGGTAGAATATTGATAAGTTCCATTGAACACCCTGCTCTTAGAGAAGAAGCTGAAGCAATTAAAAAACTAGGCTGGGAAGTTATTTCTTTGCAGGCAGATAAAGATGGAATTATCACTCCAGAAAATGTAGTAGAATATCTTACAAATGACACATATCTTGTAACAGTTATGGCTGTAAATAACGAAACCGGAGTTATACAGCCAATTTACAAAATTGCAGATGCAATAAACAAGTGGTCACAAGGAAGGAGAAAGCCAAAGTTCCATGTAGATTGTGTTCAGGCAGCAGGAAAAATTCCATTAAATCTTAGTTATAAAGGAATCGACAGTGCTGCATTAAGTTCACATAAAATATGCGGTCCAAGGGGAATTGGAATTTTATATTTAAAAGATCCAATTGATTCATTTTTGAGAGGCGGCGGCCAGGAAAAAGGAATTAGAAGTGGTACAGAAAATCTTTTTGGTGCCCTTGCTTTTTCAAAATGTCTTGAACGCTATTATATGCAGGAAGGGAAAGACAAGAGTAATTTTGAATTCAAGGAAGATTACAGTAATGAATTTCTTGAGAAAATTTCAAAATTAAAGGGTACGACAATAATTCCTCCTTCAAGAATGGAGAAAAAAGAATTATTTTCACCTTATGTTATTCAGGCTGCATTCAAGAATATTCCTGGAAAAGTAATGCTTAGAGCTTTAGACGCAAAAGGATTTTCAATCTCTACAGGAAGTGCCTGCTCTGCAAGAAAAAATAAAAGGCCTGTTTTAGAAGCAATGCACATCAATTCTGATTTACAGGAAACTTCAGTAAGATTTTCTTTTGGACCACATTCAACAAAAGAAGGAATAGAAGATTTATATCAGGCAGTAAAGGAAATAAACGAACAGTTCAATTAATAATATGCTCGAGCAGTTCAATTAGTAATTTACTCCAGCAATTTAACTAAGAATCAGGGCTTCCGGATTATAAACAAAAATCCGATTTTTTGGCTCCCAGTCACGGTTGCGTGATTCAAAACCGCGCAATAATGTG
>CAMGTC010000177.1 GCA_946061765.1 uncultured Treponema sp. | reverse complement strand
CTATTCGAAATCTAAATAAAAAACTTTTAAATGCGATTATTTCTTTGAAAGTATCACAAGCGGCTTGAATAGGTTCTACACTTTCCATATCAACACCAGCAATTCTAAGTGATTCAATTGGATATCGTGAGCCTCCAGATTTTAAGAACTTAAAGTAATCTTCTCTTTCTTTATCTCCACCTTTTGTAACTCTTTTTGCCAGAGCTAAAGAAGCACTTATTCCTGTTGCATATTTATAAACATAGAATGCTGAATAGAAGTGAGGAATTCTAAGACCTTCCATATCACTATTTTCTTCAAAATGCATAGTAGGACCGAAGTATAATTCCAGAAGTTCTCTGTAAGTTTTTCTTAAAAGTTCTGCTGTAAGAGGTTTTCCGCTTTCTACAAATTCGTGGGCTTTTAATTCAAACTCTGCAAACATTGTCTGACGGAATAAAGTTGCAAGAATATCATCAGCTCTCATGGCTAGAAGATATTTTTTCATTTCTTCGTTTTTTGCTGTTTTTAATAGATATTCAAAAACCAGCTCCTCATTAAAGGTTGAGGCAACTTCTGCTTCAAAAATTGTGTATTCATAGCACATAAAAGGATTATTGTGAACAGAATACCAGCTGTGCATACTGTGTCCGCCTTCGTGGGCCATTGTAAATACATCACGAATATTAGAATCGTTGTAATTTAATAAAATAAATGGGTCTCCAACATAACATCCGGAAGAAAAAGCACCACTTCTCTTTCCAATATTTTCGTAACGGTCTACCCAGCCATTTTTAAGACCATTGCAAAGTCTGTCGGTGTATTCTTTTCCTAATGGAGCAAGGGCATTTCTAATAATTTCTACAGCTTCATCATAAGAAGTTTTTACTTCTACAGCTTTTACAAGTGGAACATAAACATCATAATGACGTAATTCTTCAACTCCTAAAATCTTCTTACGGATTTCGTAATACTCATGAAGGCTATCAAGATTTTTGTGAATGCAGTCAATTAAGTTGTGATAAACGCTTAATGGTACTTTGTTACCATACAAAGCTGCCTGTAAACTTGAATCATAACCTCGGGCTCTTACATTAAAAACATCCTGATTTACATTTCCTGCGTACAAGGCTGCAAGAGTAGTCTGATGTTCTTCAAATTTTGCATAGAATTTTTTGTATGCTTCCTCTCTAACTTTTCTATCTTGAGAGTGCATAAATAAAGACCAGGTAGTTTCTGTAAGTGGTTTTTCTTGACCGTCAACATTAACACTGCCAAAAGTCTTATTCATATCTACATTTGTTAAAAACCTAAAGGCATTTTCCGAAGTCTGTGCACTTTCTCCCTGTAAAGAAAGAATTCTTTCTTCTTTTTCGCTTAAAATATATTTTTTAAAGTGAAGCAGTTTTTTTACAAAGATTTTATAATCAGCAAAGTCTTCTTCTTCAATCCAGCTTAATAATTTTTTTTCGTCAATTGCCTGAATTTCTGGATCTATAAAACTTAATTCTGTACTTGCAGCGGTATAAGCCATAATTGCTCTTCCGTAGCGGTCAGAACAAGAAGAATCATCTTCGTCTGCTTCGTGTTGAAGTGAAGCATAGTGAACTACATTTTCAATTTCGAGATCTGCCTTTTCCAAAGCTTTTAGTGCCTGTAAAAATGTTTCTGAAGATTCTCCTAAGCGGCCCTTGAAGGCTGTAACTTTTTTTGTAAATTCAGGAAGATTTTTTAATGCTTCTTCCCAATCTGAATCTGATTTAAAAATAGAAGTAAGATTCCATTTGTCACTTTCTGGAACGTCTTTTCGAGCTGGTATTTTATTCATTGTTATTTCCTTTTAAAAATTTATTTATTAGAAGTTGACTTCTTTTTTGCATGTTTTATTCTCTTTTCATTGTATAGAAGAGTGTCGGATTTTTAAAGTAAAACTGATAATAAAAACAGGGCCTTCGCATTATAAACAAAAATCTGATTTTTTTGCTCCCAGTCACGGTTGCGTGATTCAAAACCGCGCAATAATGTGCTACCCGCTTTTTGTGGTATAGAAACTATTGAACTGCCGCTTTGCAGCAGCCACAAAAAGAGCCTTTTTGAACCACGCACCACTCCTTCGCACCAACATTACGGAAAAGCGTTTATAATGCGTTTGCCCAGCCTCTTTCTTCCTTCTCGTATTTTTATAATGCAAATGCGATTATAAAAATCAATTTTATGTTTAATTCTCAAAAAACTCGAATTTCGGGCTATCTATAAAGACGGCAAGGTTTTTCATATACGTATCTTTCCACTCTTCATTTTAACATTACTTACAAAGAATTCCAAATTCAGAGAAAACTCTGAATTTATGTACTCTACAGGGTAATTTAATTGAATTTCCTGTGTTTTACCGCATTCAGTCTTCCTTGATAGAGCTCCGTTGAATCTTATTATGTCATTTGCAGCTTTTATATACTTTACAAGCCCTTTTTCCTGGTAGAGAGAATTTACAAATTTAATCTGATTTTTTTCTATTTCCAAATGTGCAGTCTGACAGCCCAGAGAGATTTTGTTTTCTTTTGCATAGGAATAGAATCTTTTTAAGAATAGATCGCTTTTGATTTTTAGAGACTGACAAATTGTATTAAACCAGGGAACAGCATGACCGTCGTTGTAAAAATAATTGCAGGCTAAAGTCAGTTCTTCTGCGTGTTTTATATCTTCTGCAGAAAATCTGTCTGTATTTATTACATGGTAGGGTGGTTTGTCTTCAAAATTTAGTTTTAATTCTTTTGCCCTGTCGAATAAATCTGTTCCGGGAAGTACCGAAAGACAGAAGATTTCCAGATTGTTAGGATATAGTGAAAGGGCAAAATTTATACCTTCTCTAAAAGATTTATAAGTTTCGGCAGGAAGACCATAAATTAAATCAAGTCCAAAAATAACTCCTTCCTGATTTAAAAGATTTATATTTTTTACAAATTGCTTGCGATTAAAAGGCCTGTTTACAAGTTTTAGAGATTCTTCGTTGGCACTTTGCAGTCCAATTTGCAGGGCACAGGGAATTTTTGTAAAAGCTCTGGCCAGCTGGCGGTCGATGTATTCGGCTCTTGCTTCAAAATAATAAAAGGTATCTGGTGTTTTCTTTGCTATTAAATCAATAAGTTTTATAGCCCTGTCTTTATTTATATTGTAAGTTGGATCCAGTACAAAAACCTGAGCTATATTTTTTTTGGCAAATAAATCAAGTTCTTTTTCAATTCTTTTCATAGGGAATAAACGAACTTTTTTTTCACCCTTGGATTCATAACAGTAAGAACATTTAAAAGGACATCCCCTTGCTAATTCCCAAAGAGCTCCACCAAATTCTGCTGGATCAATACTTCCATCAAGATAAGGGGACTGTAAATCTTCCAAAGATAAAGTATCTGCAGGAAGACTCTTAATTTCTTCTTTATTTATAATTGCTTTTACAAGAAAAGGAACTTTTACTTCACCTTCGCCAGAAACAAGGTAGTCAAAAGATTTTTTTAATTCCTGGGGATGGGCAGTTACTTCAGGACCGCCGGCAATGGTTATAATTCCTTTTGCTTTTAAAAGTTTTGAAGTGAGTTCAAAAATATTTCTGTTCCATACAAAAGTCGAAAAACATACAATTTCAGCTTTGTTTTCTATTAGAGCCTGATAAATATAATCAGCTTTTTCTGTATCACTGTTTTTTGAAGAAAGATTTTTATCTTCCAATGTAAAAGTAAGAACTTGAGTTTGAATTATATCCTTTGTTAACTGATTATTTTTGATGGCAGAAGCTATACACGCTGCTCCTAAAGGTAGTGCTTGTGGTGATTTTTCAACCAGAAGACTGGTGCAAATTACTTTGGATTTCATACAGATAGAATTATATTACTGTATTTGAGTGGATAAAAAAAGGACTTCTTGTAACGAATTGAAGTGTACCTCTAAAAAATTGTCTCCAACTTTTGGGGTACACTTCATATCTTTATTAAAGTGTACAGGTATTTTTTTTGTTATTTACAGGTTATAAACTTATATTTAACAACCAAAAATAGGGCGTACACGATTTACAGTATCACAAGCTGCAAGTTTTGCGATGATGTCGTCGGTTACAATGCCGTCTACATCAATAATATTGTAAGCTGCATCACCTTTTGCCTGATTGATGAATGAAGAAATGTTCAACTTTGCTTCACCTAAGATTTTTGTAAACTTAGAAATAATATCAGGAATATTTTTGTGGCTGATGCAAAGACGAGTTCCACCAGCTGGAATTGGGTTGTCTGTAACAGTTTTTGGGAAGTTTACAGAGTTTACAATGTTTCCGTTTTCGAGGAAGTCTTTGAGCTGAGCTGCAGCCATAATTGCACAGTTGTCTTCTGCTTCTGGAGTTGAAGCTCCAAGGTGAGGCATACAAACAACCTTTGGATGGTTCAAAAGTTCTTCAGCAGCAAAGTCTGTAATAAGGCAAGAAACCTTTCCAGAATCCAAAGCCGCAAGAATATCTTCATTATTTACAAGTCCACCACGAGCAATGTTGATGATTCTTACACCATCTTTCATGTTTTTAATAGAAGATGCGTTAATCATACCTTTTGTATCATTTGTCTGTGGAACATGAATTGTGATGTAGTCACTCTTTGCGTAAAGACTGTCCAAAGTTTCTGCAATTTTTACATTTTTGTTCAATTTTAAGGCAGCATTTACAGAAAGGAATGGGTCATATCCGTAAACTTCCATTCCAAAGTGGAGGGCAAGGTTAGCAACCATAGCACCAATTGCACCAAGTCCAATTACACCAAGAGTTTTTCCGTTTAATTCTGGTCCAACAAACTGGCTCTTACCTTTTTCTGCAAGAGTTGGGATTTCGTCACCCTTTCCTGCCAGAGCATTTGCCCATTTGTTAGCATCAATTACAGGACGGCTTGAAAGCAAAAGAGAAAGCATTACAAGTTCTTTTACAGCGTTTGCATTAGCACCTGGTGTATTAAATACAACTACACCTTTTTCTGTAAGTTCTGGAATTGGGATATTGTTAGTTCCAGCTCCAGCACGTGCAACAGCCTTTACATTGTCAGAAAGCTGCATTTCGTGCATATCAGCAGAACGAACAAGAATTGCATCAGGATTATTGATTTCTGAAGCAATTTCATAATTATCACGGTCAAGCTGGTTCAAACCCACGCTCGCAATTTTATTTAATGTCTGAATTTTGAAACTCATTTTCTTTTCTCCTTAAGATTAGGTTCTTGGTTCTAGCTGCTAGGGGAGGTGGGGGAAGTCTCCCCCTCGTTTCAGCCTGCTACGCAGTCTTACACTACCCCCTCTGCGGGCTCAAACGCCGCCCGCAACGCCTGCTTGTGCAGGTAGACCTGCTTGTGCAGGTAGACCTGCTAGTGCAGGTAGACCTGCTTGTGCAGATGTAAGCGTAAAAATTACTTTCGCAATTTTTTTTAACGGCTTGCTAAAAACACTGGCCGCCAGGGGCCATACACACCTATAACCTCTAAAACCTATTTATTCTCCTCTGCAAATTTCTTCATGAATTCTACCAATGCTTTTACACCATCTAAAGTCATAGCGTTGTAGATAGAAGCACGCATACCACCAACTAAACGGTGACCTTTGAGGTTTACAAGGCCTGCTGCAGCGGCTTCTTTTACGAACTTGTCGTTGATTTCTTTTTCTTTTGCTACAGATGCTTCGTCAGTTGCACCAGTTGAATATTTTGTAAGGAATGGAACGTTCATTAAAGAGCGGCTTCCTTTTTCTGTAGTTGCACGGAAGAAATCGCTTGAATCAAGGTAGTCGTAAAGGTAATTTGCCTTTTCAACATTCTTCTTGTTAATTCCTGCAGCTCCACCCTTCTTTTCAATCCAGTGAAGAACCTTGTCCAAAACATAGATTGTATAGCAAGGTGGTGTATTGTACATAGAATCATTATCTGCATGAGTCTTGTAAGCGAGCATTGTTGGTGTTCCTGGACGGCAGTTTTCTACTTCTGGAATCAAATCTTCGCGGATAAT
>CAMGTC010000176.1 GCA_946061765.1 uncultured Treponema sp. | reverse complement strand
AATGCTGAAATTATAAAATCTAAGGCAATGGGTGATAATCCAAATGATTTGTTAGATCGTCGAGATTTACTTGTTGATAAACTTTCTGAACTTATAAATGTTTCAACTGATACAAGAGATTCTGATGAATTTATGGTTCATGTAGATGGACGTGTAATTGTACAGGGAAATGTAGCCAGAAATATTGATTTAGAACCTCGTTTTGATGATACAGGTTACAGTAAATTAGTTTGGGCTGATACTGGAAATGATGCAAAATTTTCTGGTGGAAAACTTGGTGCCCTTGTTGAATTGAGAGATGTTGATGTAAGAAATGAAATTCAGTCTTTAAATACAATGACTATGAACTTTAGTGATTTAGTAAATGATGTTCATAGAAATGCTGTTGGTGCTAATAAAGTTACAGGTCTTGATTTCTTTGTACAGCATCCATTTGTTGAAAATGCTAACGGAAATTATGATAGAAATGGTGATGGTCAGCTTGATACATCATATGTTTTTAGATTTACAGGAAAAAATCAATTAGATTTACATCAGCAGGTAGGAATTGAAGGAGTAATGACTTTTAATGCTTCTTCCGGAAATGTAGAAATTCCTTATTATCATACTGATACTGTAGAAACTGTTATTGCAAGAATTAATGATTCAAATAGTGAAGTAAAAGCTTATCTTGATAGAAATAATAATCTTGTATTAAAGGCAACCACTTCTCAGTCTGTTGATAATCCTGACTTTGTAATTCGTCATGTAGAAGATTCTGGTTATTTCCTCGCTGGTTATTCAGGAATCTTAAATGGCAGTGGTCAAGAAAATGCTTATGATTTTGCTCAGGCTGATGCTGTTGAAAGTCTTACAGCAGGAAGTCAGTTTTCTGTTTCTCCAGTTTATAATCCATCTGCCTATATACAGGTAAATGATGTTATTAAAAATGATGTAATGAATGTTGCAGCAGGATATATAGATTCTAATGGAAATGCTTTTACTGGTGATGCAAGAGCTGCAGTTGAAATTGCTTCTATTCGTAATAGTAAAATAATGGTTGGTTCACAAAAAACTTTTGATGATTATTTTGCAGATTCTGTTACAAACGTTGGTCTTAAAGGCGAGCAGGCAGAAATGAATCTTTTAAGTCAAAATGCAATTATGGAGGATTTACATAATTTACGTGATTCAATTTCCGGAGTAAATATTGATGAAGAATTAGCTGAAGTTATGAAATTTCAGCATGGATATAATGCAGCTGCTAAGTTTATTACAGTTTGGGATAGTTTAGTCGATACTATTATTAATAGACTTGGTGTTTAGCACATTTAAGAGAGGAATAAATAATGCATAGAATCAGTAGCCAGATGAATAATTTTGATACTCAAAGTAATCTTAGATTACAGGAGAGTAGATTAAATAAGGTTAATAATCAAATTGGAAGTCAGAATAGAATTCAGTCTCTTAGAGATGATCCTATTGCTGCTGGACATTTAGTTCGTTATCAGTCTTATTTGAACAGAGTTAACACTTTTGAAAAAAATGCACTTACTTTAACTGATGAATTTTCTTTTAGAGAAGGATATATGACAGATTCTCTGGATATTATGCAGAGAGTCCGTGAATTAGCTGTAACTGGTGCTAACGGTGTATATACAAAAGAAGATATGAAAAACATGGCTACAGAAGTTGATGAACTACTAAAGCAACTTATTCAAAATGCAAATGCTATTGATTCAGATGGAAATGCAATTTTTGCTGGTACAAATACAAAAGCAACAGCCTTTGAAGTAGAAATGGGAAATGTACCGGGTTCTGGAACTCAATTAATTCAGTCTGTAAAATATAATGGAAACATTGATGTAAATCAGGTTGAAATTGATGAAAATAAATATCTTATAAATGATAATGCAGGAAATAAAACTTTCTGGGCCGAAAACCAGGTTCTCTTTGGTGCAAGAGATACTTCATTCTGGCAGGCAAGTTCTGATAATGTAATTTCAATCGACGGTGTTGAAATACAAATCAACCGTGGAGATAATATTTACTCTGTTGTTTCTAAAATCAACAATTCAGCTGCTGCAGTAAAAGCCAGTGTAGATCCTATTGGAAAAGGATTAAATCTTGAGACTGTGGATGCACGCCAGTTATGGTTAAAAGATGTAGAGGGAAATACTTTATATGAACTTGGGATTGTAAAAGATTCATCTCAAAAGCCTCCTTACAATCTTGGTGATGGTGTTAGAGTTAGTGGCGGTTCCATGTTTGATACAGTAATTGCCCTTAGAAATGCTTTGATTGCCGGAGATAACGAAGAAATTGGTGGCCGTGTTTTAGGTGGGCTTGATAGAGGTATAAACAGTCTTGTTACTAGACTTGCAAAATCTGGAGCTGAATATGAAAGAGCCCAGTTAAATGCTACAAGAAGTTCAAAACTTGCTTTAGACGTTACTCAGCAGGTTTCTAGAGAAGGAGATCTTGATTTTACAAAAGCAATTACAGAAATGAAGTTGTTGGATTACACAAATCAGGCTACTTTAAGTCAGGCTGGAAAAATGTATAATTCTACTTTATTAAATTATATGAGATAGACTTTTTGGAAGGTAAAGATTTATGGAAATAATGACTAAAGCATATGGCAAAAAAGATGTTCCCGAGGCAAGTATTCTTGAAATTCCAGAAGGTCTTTTTGGCTTTGAAGATTATAAAAAATTCGCTCTTATAGAATCTGAATACGATCCATTTTTATGGTTACAGTCTGCAGAAGATCCTAATCTAGCTTTTTTAATTATTGATCCTTTTTTAATTTGTGATGATTATGAAACAGATATAGATGATGAATCATTATTAAAAATTGGTATTACTAAGCCAGAAGATATTATTATCATGACAATTGTAACTGTGCCTTCTGATGGTTCTCCTATTACAGCAAACTTTCAGGGACCACTTGTAATTAATAAAGTTAATAAAAAATGTATGCAGGTTATTCTTAATGATAATCGCTGGTCTACTAAAGTAAATATTATTGAAAGTCTTGCTAAAAAGGGAGGTAATTAATGTTAATCCTCTCAAGAAAACTTGATGAAAAAATTAAGATTGGAGAAGATATTACTATTACCTTAATTGACATCCACGGTGAGCAGGTAAAAATTGGAATTGAAGCCCCAAAAAGTGTAAAGGTTTTTAGACAAGAAATATTTGATGATATTCAGTCTGAAAATAAAGCTGCGGTCCTTGCATCTTCTAAATCTGAATCAAAATCTGCAATTGATGCTGTAAGTGCTTTATCAAAACTCTTAAAAAAATAATTATTATTGATTATTTTCTGCTTCTTTTTGTTTTAGGACAATTTCAGCTTCTGAAGCCCTTAAATAAACTGGCCCCTGATAATCTTCAAGAGGGGCTTCTTTGTTTTTAATTTTTTCTTCCGCTAAAAAGGCTAAAGTTTCACTTGTTACTGTGTTAAATTTTGGATATCTAATTTTTTTTCCAGAAAAATCGTCTTTTAGTAAGGAATATAATTTTACTCTGTCTGGTCCACAAATCAGTAATTTATCTAAATCTTTGATTTTTTCTTTTAACTCTTCAAGGGTGTAATCACCATCGCAAAGAATTTCTTTATTATTTTTTATTATGTGGGCATAAAATCTGTCTTTATTTGCATCAATACAAGATAAAATATAATAATCACTGTCCATATAAGGATAAGAATGAATTAAAAGAGATGAAACTCCATATATTGGAATATTAAAGGCACATTCAATTGCTTTTAAAGCTGAATAGGCTAGTCTTAATCCTGTAAAAGAACCTGGTCCCTGGGTAACTGCCATATAATCAAGCTGGTCTGGTGTGAGTGAGCATTTTGATAAAACATGATCAATTGCAGACAGAATAATTTCTGACTGTCTCATACCAATATCAAAAATTGAAGTTGTTGTTTTATCATCATTTTTTGCGGAAATAGTTAATTTTGTTACTGCTGAATCAATTATAAGTGCTTTCATTTTTTATTCCATTCAATTGGGCCGTTATTCCAATTGTCAATTTCTATCTTTCTTGTACCATCTTCGTTTGGAGTGATTTTTAGAATAATTGTACGTTTTGGTAACTGATTCATGATTTTTTCGCTCCATTCAATTATAGAAACTCCATCTCCATAAATCATATCATCAGTACCTAAATTTACAAAATCTTCATCACCATCTAATCTATAAACGTCCATGTGATAAAGAGGCATTTTTCCATAATATTCACTGATTAAACAGAAAGTTGGGCTGGTAATATTTTCTGTAATACCAAGGGCCTGTGCAATTCCTTTTGTGATTGTTGTTTTTCCTGCTGCAAGTGTTCCCTGCATAGCAATAACATCACCCTTGATTAATTGCCGGCCTATAATTTTTCCTAATTCAATAGTTTCTTCGCTAGAATGTGTAATAAAAGTTAACAAGGTAAACGACCTTCATTTTCTTCATTTTGAATGAACTGTAATAAAGCTTTCTTTACCGGTATAAGCGGATAATTTAATGCTTTGCTAAAAGAGATCTCAATATTTTTCTGTCCAAAAGGATTTGTTTCAATTGAAAATAAAACTGAAACTTCTTCCTTGCTGGTTGGAAATTCTATAAGTGCATCGCAAATATATTTCCTTAAATAAAATATTTCGCCTTCTTCTCTTTGTAAGTTCTTTAATTCAAGTACTCTCATTTCTTCTACATTACCTTAAAAATAAAGTGTACGCAAGTAAGATTAAATTTCATACTTGTAAATACGTTTTAAAATTTCATTTTTTGTTTTTATAGATATTTTTACAAATTGAATGTGTAATGCAAATTCTCCGTTTGGAAGTCTGCGGGTCTTTTTTACATTACCAACAATTTTTTCTTCGATATTCATATCATCTAATATAATTCCTATATTTTGTTTTTCTTTTAGGGGCATATTAGATTGAATACAGCAACCACCTGCTGAAATATTTGTAACTCTGCTTTTATGAAGATTGTTTGTAAAATTATATACAGCCTTACTATTAGCAGGATTAATAGTAATTTTTACAGGTAAAATATGACAACCATAATCACAGAATTCACGCTTAAAATTTCGCTGTGCAGTTGAAAATAATTTATCTGTGTGAGAAACAACCATAACGTATAAAGACTTTTCTTCTTTTTTAATCTCTGTAAATCTTATAATTCTTGCAACAAAGTTATAGGTTACACCTTCATTATTTTTATAAATAAATCTTTGCTTTATATAGCTTTTTGGTTTATTTGGAGATTTGTAAAAATGCTCTGGTATTTCAAAATACATTGCATCCTGATTATTTTTAATTAATCCAAAAGGTAACTGATCTCCTGTATCAGAAATATATAAAAGAATAGCATTTACTGGAATTCCTGTTGTCGAAAGTAAACCTTTTTTTTTGGAAAGTATTAATTCTAGTTTGTATTCAAGCTGAAATAGTTGAAATAAATCTTCGTCGTCAATTCCTATTTCAGAAAATTTTGCAATGGCTTTTCTGAATAATTCAATTACATCATTATAACTATTAAAAAAGAATTTAATATTTGGTGATTTTGTAATTGAAAAAACTTCCCATAACAAACTTGCCTGTTTATTATTGAATTTGTTTTCTTTACAAAATTTAACTACATCAGAATGTTTTGTCAGTTTGTTCTTTTGTTTGTTAATGTATTTTTCAGATTTTTTGTAGTTTAAAAATATTTTAGAGAGAAACCAGAGAGCAGCAAGGATTATTGCAATAATTATTGCAATAAGAATTATTATTCCAATAGAGAGATTACTTCTAGCTTGTATGAGTGATCCGCCATATCCAGAATTCAAATTCATATTGCCCTCCTGGTATAAAATTTAAAAAGTTTTAAGACTATCTGAGATTGATTTTAATCTTGGGCAAATTTCATATTCTGCTAAGTCGCCGATTAAAACTGTATCATCATTTTTTAAGGCGTTTTCAAAATCTAAAAGAATTGACGAAAAGTCTGTAAAGAATTCCTTCAGATTTTTACCTT
>CAMGTC010000175.1 GCA_946061765.1 uncultured Treponema sp. | reverse complement strand
TTTTAGTAACGAATCTTTGGATTTTAAAACTTATATTTTTAAAAAGTCTTTATAAGGGGCCTTATGGGGAAAGCTTTTTACATGTAAGAAGTTTTCCCCATAATAAAGGGTGGTAAGCAAGCATGTCCTGCTTATTAGAAAAAATTATTCGATGTTAAGCAAAAATCCACCCTTTAAGTCTGGAAGTCCAATTCTGTATTTTTCTGCAAGAACTGGTCCGCAGGAATTAGAACCCACTCCCGCCATTTTCCAGTCGATACAAATTACATTACTCTTACATTTTTCAAGTTCCCAACTGTGTCTTTTTGTAGACAGCTCTTCCTGACTGTATTCCGAAGCATTAAAGCTGATTTTGTGCAGTTTTTTTTCTGTTTCGCATGAATTTTGACAGGTATTTTCTAAGCCTGTAAACTTTAATATACAGTCATCAGATATAATTTTTACATAACGGCAGTCATAATGAGAACTATTTTCTTGAGGTTTAATGTAATCTTCGTGCATCTCGCTAATCTTATGTACAAATTTTGCAACAAATGAAGACTGGTGTTTATCGATATAACTTTCGTTTGGACCAAAACCAAAATATTCAGCAGAATGGAATTTTTTATCTACAAAAAGTCTAATTCCTATTCTTGGAAGGAAAGTTACATTTGAAGAGGTTTTTAAATCAAAATCAATTTCAAGTCCGCCATTTTTAGGGAAAGTGTAGATGATATTTCCATAAGCAAAAGGCTGGTGCTGGCTCCATCCAAAAGACTGCATTACTTTGATAATTGTAGAATTATCTTTTTCTTCTTTTTGAATATCATAAGTTTTTATCTGGTAATCGTTAAGGTGATTCCTATACCATTCACCCCGCTGATTATCGTTATCTGTTGGAGCCCTCATAAAGTTAAATTTTAGAGCTTGATTTAAAATTTCTTTACCATCTTTTTTTATGGAAGAAATAAGACCTGAACGGCAGTTAAATACATATTCTACATTAGCAGATTTAATTGTAAATAAGTTATTTCTGTCTGAGTATTTAAATTTTTCGTCCTGAGGAATTACTTTTTTATACCAGTCCACCATATCTTTTATTTCCTGGCGGGCATTTTTTTGAATTCCTTTTTCGTCCCTTTTACCTGGACATGGAATTGCAACTTTAAGAGTATCTACTTTCCAGTCTCCTTTACGAATTATGTATTCTTCATCTTCAGGATTTTCTCTGCCAATTTTGATTTGATCAAAAGCAACTTCAAAGCCTTTTTTAGTCCAAAGTTCATCATTTTTTTGAGTAAAGATAAAGCGGATATGATATTCAGCTTTTGCCTTACTTGAAGATTTTTCGTTTTGAAGAATGTCATTTTCGATTTCTACAGGAAAATCATTTAAAGTAACTTCTTTTTTAGAAAGCGGCGCAAGATCTGAATCCTGAAGGAGGGAAGTAAAAATTACAACTCCATCTTTGGAAATCTCATAATAAAAATTGAATTTGTCTTTAAGGTTTGTAAAGGCCATTATATTCTGGAAGATATATGTCTTGTACTTTTTGCTATCCTCTGTGGAATCAAAAATCTTTTCTACTCTTATAGGTCGGTAGACTTGTTTTGCTTCTTTTAAGCCTGTGTGAACTTTTCTGTCTGGATAAACAAGGCCGTCGCAGCAGAAATTACCATCATTGTGAAGTTCACCCCAATCTCCGCCATAGGCATATTTTTCTTTACCATCAGAAGTTTTTCCAAGACTGATAGAATGATCGCACCATTCCCAGATAAAACCTCCGCAGAATCTGTCATCTGACCAGAATGCTTTATGATAATCTTCCAAATCTCCAGGTCCATTTCCCATTGCGTGACAATATTCACATAGAATAAATGGACGCTTTTCTTTTTCGTTTTTAAGATTTTCATTCCAGCTTGTTGGGTCAGGGTACATTCTTGAAACTACATCAAAAATCTCATCTGAAGTGTCATCCTGTTTATGAACACTTTCGTAATGTAAAAGGCGACTGTTATCGTATTCTTTGATTTTTTTTGCGGCTTCAACAAAATCGCTGCCAAGACCACTTTCGTTTCCCATAGACCAGAAAATTACACAAGGACGATTTATATCCCTTTTGATTAGCAGCATTTCTCGGTCTAAAATTGCATTTTTAAAAAGTTTACTTCCTGCCGCAAGTGCAATTCCAGTATAATCAGACCAGTCCCAGGTAAAATGATTATTTACTTCTACACTTCCGTGCATTTCTAAATCTGCTTCATCTATTACATAAAAACCATATTTGTCGCACAGTTTGTAAAAAAGAGGTGAGTTTGGATAATGCGAAGTTCGGATTGCATTTACGTTATGCTGCTTCATAAGATTTAAATCCATCTTCATTTGTTCTAAAGAAGCGTAATAACCTGTATCTGGATATGAATCGTGTCTATTTACTCCGCGGAATTTGATTTTTTGACCGTTGATTTTTACAACTCCATTTTCTGCAGATATTGTACGGAACCCAACTTCTTCGCCTATAACTTCGGCTTGGGTAATCAGATAAAGTTTATACAGAACAGGAGTTTCGGCAGACCATAAAAGTGGATTTTCCACAGGGATTTCTATATTTGTATCTTTAATGCTAAATTCATTTTCAAAAAGATTTTTACCATCCGGGCTTTCCAATTTGATTTTTGCTTTGATTTCTTCATTTGCCAGAATTTGTAATTTAAGGCTGCTGTTTTTTCCATTACAAATTGTGTTGATTTTGTAATTTGTAATTCTTTTTTGAGGACGGCTTAAAATATAAAGGTCACGGAAAATTCCGGAAAGTCTGATTTTATCCTGATCTTCAAGATAAGTTCCAAAAGACCATTTTAAAACAAGTACAGAAATCTTATTTGGGCCATCTTTTAATAAGTCTGTAATATCAAATTCAGAAGTGTGATGGGAAACTTCGGAATAACCTGCAAAAGTATCATTAATGTAAAGGTAGAAAGCAGAATCTACACCTTCAAAAGTTAAGATTTTTCTAACACCAGATTCAGAGCTGGCATTGTACTGGTAAAATTTTGTATAAAGTCCACAAGGATTTTCATCTGGAACAAATGGTGGATTGTAAGGAATAGGGTAGTTTACATTTGTATATTGAGGACAGTCAAATTCCTTGTTACCCCAGAATTCAATCTGCCAGTTAGATGGAACTTTGATTTTTCTGTCGGCAGGAATACTTGTAAAATTTTCTTCCAAATCAAGAAGGCTCTTGTAATATTTAAAATCCCACTCGCCATTTAACAGCTGGATTTTTTTTGATTTTTCTCTATCTTCAAAAGGATTTTGCTCTGGTGAAAAGGGAATAAAATATGCATGATTTTCCAATGTGTTTACGTGGAAAATTTCTGGATTTTCATGATAAATTAAAAATTGTTTAGCATTCATAGGAACTCCTCTGTTGTTTAGAAAATATAACACAATTCTATTTTTCAAACTAGTTTATATGCCTAATGTAACAGGGCATCCGCATTATAAACAAAAATCCCGAATTTTTGGCTCCCAGTCACGGTTGCGTGATTCAAAACCGCGCAATAATGCGCTACACGCTTTTTGTGGTATAGAAACTATTGAACTGCCGCTTCGCAGCAGCCACAAAAAGAGTGTTTTTGAATCACGCCCCGCTCCTTCGCACCAACATTACGGAAAAACGTTTATAATGCGGAAGTCCTGCCTAATGTAATGCTAATTCTTGTATGTCTTCTGAATTTTATAAATCTTCATTACAAAGTTCTTTAATCTCTTTTAAAGACTGAGGTTTTCCCCATACAAATCCCTGAATAAAGTCGCATTTGTGCTCTTTTAGTAATTCAATTTGATTGGGATTTTCTACACCTTCAGAAATAACTTCACAGTTCATGATGTGGCCCATATAAATTACAGAATCAATCATATCACGCATGGTTTGACTCGTTTCTATATCATCAATAAGACTCTTATCAATTTTAAGTAAATTAATTGGAAGTTTTATCAACTGTGCAATTGAAGTATATCCTGTGCCAAAATCATCAAGGGCAATCTGGACGCCAATTTCTCTAAGAGCAAGAATATTATTTATGGTGGTTTTCATAGATTCTGCAAAAGAGTATTCGGTTATTTCAATTTCGAGATTTTTTGCAGGGAATGAACATTCTTCAAGCAGAGTTTTTACCTTTTCCGAAAAATTATCACTCCCAATAGTTTTTGCAGAAACATTAATGGAAAGTGTATAAGAATTATTAATACTTGTAAGAATTGGTTTAAACTCTTCCATTGCCCGTTTTAGAACATAATCATCAATTTTCATAATAAGATTAGTTTTTTCTGCAGCTGGGATAAAATCCGCCGGACTGACTATTGTTCCGTCTAGTTTTCTGCAACGGATGAGGGTTTCAAAACCTCTTAATTTATGATCTTTTGTGTAATATTGAGGCTGATATACAAGGTAAAAATAATCATTGTTCAGACTATCATAAATAAGTCTTTCGGCTTCTTTTTGCTGCTTTTCTTTATTTTCCATCTTGTCATCAAAAACGACTATTTTATCGTCACTTTCTTTATTGGCTGCTAAAAGTGCGCTTTCTGCATTTCTAAGAACTTGGGATGCTGTAATACTGCTTTGTTTTTTTTCGTTCACAAAAATAATTCCGCAGGCAAGCGAAACCGTTATTTTTTCGTTTTGGGTAGAAATTGTCTGAGGACATATAAAAAGCTTTAGTTTTGTTTTTATTTCCTCTGCCGAACTGGCATAGTTAAAAAGAATAGCAAAAGTCTGTCCTGAAATTGTAAAAAGAATATCATTTTCGCCAAGAACAAGGCTTAATTTTTTTGATATCTGTTTAAGAATAATTTCTTCATTTTGTATTCCAGTAAGATTATTAATATTCTTAAAATCTTCAATTTCTATACATGCCACAGCAAAGCTTTTATTATTTTTTAATCTTTCTGATATTTTTATTTCATAACTTCTTCTGTTTTCAAGTCCGGTTACATAATCTGTAAGACTGCTTACTGAAGCTTTTTTATAGAAAGAGTAAATGATGATTAACATAATAAGATAAATAATTGTTCCTATTGCACCTGGCAGACTGGATAATGAATTGAATTTAATTACAGGTATTAGAGAAGAAATCAAAGAAAAACCAGATAAAACACAGGCAAAATAGATTCCAATCTTGTAATTAACAAATACCATAAGAATACAGGTAATTGACTGTAACGAAGATAATATGCCTCTTAAAGAATTTATTGCAATTTCAAAACTTCCAATTTTTATGATTTCACTTGGAATAGAAAAGGTAAGTCTGATTATGGTTGCAAAAAAAACATTTAAAACGATATAAAGAGTTAATAATATATTTCTTTTTGCCACATATTTCATAAATAATTCCTTTACAAATAATTGTATTCTAGTGAAACTGTATTGTAAAGATTTACAGGCACTGATTGTAATTAACGGGCCAGTTTTTTATTTAATGCCCAAAGTCCCAGAGAAAACCCCCAGGTTAATAGCAGTATAATTGGAATTACAATCCAGATAGTTTGAAGTCCGGCAAATAAAAAGCCGTACCAGTCGTATTTTGGTAAAACTTTGCCATTTTCCAGATGAAGTAAGATATTTGGAATGTAATAAAATGCGTAAAGAATCATTGGAACAATACCATAGAATGTTTTTACAAAAGGAATATTTGCTTTTTCAAAAAAGATAAAACTGATTATGCAGAGTAAAGGGGTGAGCAGGTGCATAAAAAGATTTGAGTTCATAAAATAATCAAAATAGGTTGTTGTAGAGCGTGGTGCCAGAAAAAAAACTGTAACCATCATAGTTAATGTAACTCCACTTGTTGCAGCAAGCTGTAAAATGTGCATAAAATTTGGCATTTCTTTAATTTTGCCCTTGTTCTTTAAGATTAAAAAAATCACATAAGCTAAAGAAGAAAGCCCTGCAAGAACATTTGAATCCACTGTAAAATACTTAAATGCACGGAAATTTCTAGAAGAAAGAACTGTAATTTCTCCCATAAAT
>CAMGTC010000174.1 GCA_946061765.1 uncultured Treponema sp. | reverse complement strand
TCCTTCCTACACACAATGTAGTGCTCGATACGGATGCTGACGTGAAGGACAATGCCATCAAATATACCATTTATTGGCCTTCATGAATAAAATAATCTGCAATATCTAACCTTGGTGCTGCAACTTCTTTAAAAGGGGTTGTTACATGAACATGTGGATAGTTTCCTTCGTTATCATATATTTCTACTTCCCATATTCCATCAGTTGTTTCAAAACTACCTATATCTCTTTCTTCACATAAAACTAAATTTAACACATCTTTAAACTTCATAAAATTAACTTTCACACCATTCTGGTATAGGAATATTTATTTCAAGTCTATCGTTTAAATGACCAGTTCCATTATAGCTAATAATCAACCATTGCCAATTATCCCATACGTTACTTGTATCTTTTTGATACATTAAGAAATGTCTTAATCTATAAGATATTTTCTTTGGAGCATTTGTTTTATTATTTTCAAATGAAAAAATATATTTTCTTAATCCAATAGAAACTCTAAATTTTTTATAATCTTTTTTTAATACATAAATAGTTGCAATTTTATTATCAATAACAAATTGCTCAACTATTGTTTTTCTTTTACGAAGCGAATCTATGATTCTCCAATAAAAAATCATTGTTTAATTCTCCTATTATAACTAAAAAAATTATAACAGAAAATCAAAAATTTTTCAAGATTAACTTACAGGTAATCTAATGGACTTGAGAAGATTTGAACTTCCGTGTTTTTAGGTATTATATTAAATACTTTTATACAGGCTTAATTCACCATTTACTAGCAGGCAGGTAGAACTCCTTTTGATTTTTCACTTATCAATTACAAAGAGAACCACTAAACTCTTTTAGTAATCTATCCATTCTTAAATAATAAACAGATAACTTCCAATAGGAAGCAAAATGAAACTGTTCGCTTGAGCTCACGTAGTCTCAAGTTGCTTTGACTACTTAAGCAGCCATTGCAAATGCATAATTGTTGTCAATTATTATTTACTATTTCAAAGTATAGTTACTTTTACCTGATATTTAATTTTTAACTAAAAGTCGATTGCCAATAAACAAGCCCTTGTAAAAAATATATCACATTAATAAAAAATTGTCAAGTATATTTAACTTACTATATACTTTGAAGTATATAGTAAGTTTTCAGTATATTACTGAACAATTACCTGATGAAATTCAGGGTAACGTTTTGCTGACTTTGTTGAACATTCAATGAGTTCGCAAGAAGCACGCTTACCAGAATTTGACTTTGTTTCGATCTTCCTTGCTTCAAGGATTGTACCGTCAGCTGTCTTGTAAGTGAACAAATCACCTACAGCAAGTGAATCATAATATGCTTTACCTGCTTTAGCAAGTTCAGCATTTGCTGCTGTCTTTTCAGCCTTTGCTGCTTCTTTATTGTTTGCAGCAATTTCCTTACGAGCAGAACGAAGTTCTGCGATTGTCGAATCAAGTGCTTCAAGATCAAAAGCTACAACCTTTCCTTCTGCATCTTTTGTAGAAAGAGCTTCGATTACTGAAAGTGCCTGTGCGTTCATAATGTGTCCTTATCAGTCTATTTAATGGCGACTGATTATCCAATGATTGAGTGAACTGAAAACTCTTAATCACTCATACGAGCAATCGGTTTTCTCTCAATCTTACTCTTTAATTATACAAGAAAATCAAAACTTTTTCAAGATTAATTTTCTGTACTATTTAACAGACTATGCTGTTTAAAAGGGTGTCAATTGTTAAACAGGTTCCACCCTTTTAAGCATCCTCATTTTTCCAAACATAGTTGGTAGAGGCTTACACATATTTACCTGTATCATTCCTTACGGGATTTGAACCACGTATTTAACACCTGAGAAGTGTCCGTCCTAGCCATTAGACGAAAGGAACATAATTATTTTTCTACTAATAAGATTCAAAACTATTATCAAAGTATCTAGAATACATTTTTATATTGTTTCAAAAACATCTTCTTCTAATTCTTTAATTGAATTTTTTTCTCCTCGAAGAAGTTTTTCTACTTCTATTAAGTCTTCTTTTATTTGTTCATTCAATTTTTCACGAGAAATTTTTTTGTAGAAGTTTTTTTTTCTTCATCTTTTAAAGGTTTTGATAAATCTGCTTTTAACAGAACATCAATTTCATCTTTTGCCATAACTTTCATGATTTTCTCCTGCAAAAAAAATTTAATATTTAAAACATTTTTGTGCCACTGATAATTTTCTCCAATCACTATTTTTTTGAAGTTCTTTTCCGTTTTTATCACGCAATGGTTTTCCTTCTTCTTTTGCTTTATTTATTTCATTATTAGATAAAGCACATTTATTTTGAAGTATTTTTAAAAGCTTTTCACAATTATCCCACATTTTTAAAGTTTCAAATTCTTCTTCTGTAGCTCCCTGATGAGTTGATTTAATTACAGGCTCCAGTTTTACTCTTATAGCCTGACCTTTACTTATTAAAGAAGTAATAAATATATTAGAATTTTTATTTGAACCATATTTTTTAACAGCTTGTGCTATTTCTTGTTGTATATTTCTTAGCTCTTCTTTATCATTTATTGATAAATCTTGTTCTGTGAGAATAAAAGAAGCTAAAATTAAATTCATAGCTTTATTAATTGTAAATCTTTATATAAAATTTACATACTATTTATCTTCTTTATCATATGCAACTTCAATTAAATTGCTTTGAACTTTATCATTTTTAACATTCATATCTATTTCGGCAATTTTCATCATTTCTGGAAGCACTTTTAAAAAAGCCAAATGCTCTCTTAAATCTGCCTCAAGACTTTCTTCTGTTATTTCAAAATTTGGATCTTCTTCTTTACATTCTTTAATTCTTTTTTTAATTTCTTCTTCTGTTATAATTTCATATTCTGGCTCTAGCTCTTTAATTTGTTGCATTAATTGCTTCATCTTTTCTGTAATCACTATATATCTCCTTTAAAGGGATTTTAAATTCTACACTAGGAATATTAAGATTATATCCCATTTTATTATATTTTCTAATCCAAACAGTTAATTCTTTAATTTTTTGATAAATTTGGTTATATATCCTTATGTTTTTTATAGCAGCCGAAATAATAGCTTCATTTGCAATTTTTGGATTATCTTTTAGTAAGCCTTTTGCTATTGGGCCAGATGGATTTAAATCATATTTTTTTCTATTATTTAATAATCTAGAACTTCCATCTGCTAATTCGTAAAAATTACACATAAGTTCTTCAAAATGTTTTGAAGATAGATCATTCCAAGTTAATTGAATTATTTTTTTGTTTTCTACAATATCCCTTACTTTTTCTATATCTTTGTCTAAAGAATTAATTGCTTCATTAATTCTTGCAGACATACCACCTTGATCTTTTACTTTATCATAATTTTCTGCTATTAAATAAGCTTCTTCTAATTTCATAAAATTAACTTATTTCGGTCGGAGAGGAGTCGGACCTCTCTTTAGCCAATACCCTCGATATTCGCTTCCTCTTCTATTAAGTAATACTCACATTTTTTGCAGTTGCTTTCTACTAGAAGATTGCCAAACTTATGGCGTACTACTAATCTACTCTTTCAGCACCTCATTCCCTAATACCTACAAAGATTTCGGGACGACCGTAATTTCTTTTCATATTTTAATTATACTAATCTTTATTTTTTTAACTATCTACAACAATTAAAGTAATAATGATTTATAATCTTCCAAAGTTGGCTCATAATCTTCAAATGTGATTCATAATTTGTCTTCCATAAAATTTATCAAAAAAGGATACCAAGCATTGTCATTTTCATATTCTATTTTTTCTTTTTCCGAAAGAGAATTCCAATATTTTTTCAATTTTTTTGTTTCTAATATTATTTTTTTATTATATCTTTTTACTTCTTCTCTGAGAAAGTTTTCTTTATTTTTTTCAACTATTTCTAAAAAAACATAGACTTCACTACTTTTTATTTTAACAGGAGGCAAAAAATTTATAAATTATGTGAGCTATTTCTATAGAATTATCTTACCTATCATTCTTGATATATTTGAACAAATATATGAAGGGAACATAATTATTCATTTGCAATTTTTTGCAATAATTCTTCTATTTCTTCTAAAGTTAAAATTTCTTGTTCAACATATCCTTTTTTATTTTCTGATATTTCATTCTTTCCCTCTATATCAATTAATTCTTCCATAGATTCTCCTAATAATCAAAATAAGATTTTACAGAAAATTTATTATTAGTTTCTTCTATTCCAGCTTTTCTTTATGTAATTATTTATTTTTCATTCCCTGCAGGAATTGAACCGTACATTGTACACCTGAGAAGTGTCCGTCCTAACCATTAGACGAAGGGAACATGATTATTTTTCTTATGTTTTAATTATACAAGAAAATCAAAACTTTTTCAAGATTAATTTTCTGTACTATTTAACAATCCAAAACAAAGGAATTTCTTTTCTTTCAACTGTTGTAGAATTAATATTCATTACAAATTTACCATTTTTAACTATAGCAGCATCTTTCAAGCCAGAAGGATATTTTGTCTTTAAAATTGTTCCGTTATTATAATCACTAGCCCTTACAACTTCAAACATTTATTTCTCCTTAAAAAAATTGTTGATATTATTGGTACTTTTCTTTATTTCTGATAAATGCTTTTCCCATTTATTTTTAATCATTTCTATTTCTTCTTTAGAAGTATTATGTTCAGTTCCGTTATGAAGAAAATCGCCCAACATATCTTTATTTATAAAAGATTCTGGAATAAAATATTCTACATCTTCGCCTTGATTTTCACCCTCTATATCATAATATTTATTTTCATATTCATAAACAAAATGACCAAAAGGATAAGCTAAACAAACTTTTCCATTAGGATAAGCAATTTGAAGAATTTTTGCAAAATAATAACAATATCCAGCACGAAACTGATGCCTTATTACTTCTTCTGCATCATTATTCTCTGTCGGAATATAATCATTTTGCTTTGTTCTAAAATCTTCGATAAATTCTTCAATTGTTTTCATGTTTTAATTATAACAGAAAATTGAAACTTTTTCAAGGTTAATTTTAAATAAGTTAATTTCATGATATTATCAGAAGATACACCAATAAATTATATAGATCAACTAATAAAACAAATTCTTCGTTTTTTAACAACTGAACAGCAATCTAAAAATAAAATATCATTTATTAATTTTAACTCAAAAAGAAAAAATATAGATAGTTCAAGAGTTGATAAAAATGGTAAATATTTAACTCCAGAAGAATTTAAAAAGCAAGCATTAGAATATTTTGATAAAAATTATAAAACTTATTCAAAATATAGACAAATTGTACTAGATGCTTTAAATGATTATAGTATAATTGAAGAACAATATTTTAATTACTGATTTTTCCACCAATACTGATAAAATATTCTACCAAATTTTTATCAGTATTATCATAAACCAATATTGGTTTATTATGTTTTTTTTGATAGTCTATTGTTTCTTCTAGTGTTAAAACAACACCATATTCAGATTCAAAATCTTTATCTACAAAATCATTTGAATTTCCATATTTATCATCCATTATAAAACATCTAAAATCATTTACATTCATATTTTAATTATAACAGAAAATTAAGAATTTTTCAAGGTTAATTTTCTTTATAATCTTTACATAATGTTGAATAATTAGGAAAATAATTTTTATTTATTTTTGATTCTGGATAATAGTTATTCCACATATTTACCAAATTTTCCCAATTGTTTTTTGGTGGTTTTTTATTATCATCTAAATTAATTTTAGTGATAGGTTTTTGTAAAAGCCAAATAATTAAATGTTTTCTTTCTTTTGAATTAAGTCTATATATTTTATCACCATGAATAAAATATCTATTCATATCCAATCTAATAGCAGACTTTTTCTTTTTGTTTGCAGACGTTTCCTGATTATCTAAATGAAAATGAGGAATATTTTCTCCTTCATTTTCTCCAAGTTCTATATGAAACTCAGGGACTTACATGGAATAACATAGATTTTAATGATTTTACTATTACAGTTGAGAAA
>CAMGTC010000173.1 GCA_946061765.1 uncultured Treponema sp. | reverse complement strand
TTGCCATTTTTTTGTAGATTTCTGTGTTGTCGTAAAAGCCTTTGAATTCTTCCTGGCCTGCACCAAGAGCAAATACTGGAACTGGAAGACCTGTGTGGCTGTTGGAAGTCCATCCAAGACCTGACTTAGCATTCAAAATGTGTGTAATTGTGATTGTAAGTGGTTCGTAAGTTCCGTAAATGTCGTATTCCATCTGATTACGAGTTTTATCATTTTTAATTGTTTTTTCGTAAGCAGTTTTAATGCGGCCAAGTTCGTAATCTGTAAGAACAAGTCCACCATTTTTATCGCTGCCATTGCTTCCTGGAAGTTTAAGGCCGAACAAAGTTTCAACATCTTTCATAACTGCTTCAAAACTTGTGCCGTTTTTCTTGTAAGCTGCAACATAGTCTGAATCAAACTTAGCATAAGAAATTTTCTGACCGTCCAATGTGCGGAAGAACAAGTTGTAGTCTGTACCAGCATAACCGATTGTAAGTCCACCTGTTTCGTGGTCTGCAGTTACAAGAATCAATGTCTCTTTAGGGTGTTTATTATAGAAGGAAATTGCTTCTTCTACGGCTTCACTTAAAGCAAGTGTGTCAGCAATTGAAGAGCGGGCATCGTTTGCATGGCAAGCCCAGTCAACTTTTCCGCCTTCTACCATCATAAAGAAACCTGTTTTGTTATCAAGAACTTCGATTCCTTTGCGAACATAATCGCGGAGAGCCCATTCACCCTCTTTGCGGTCGTTATCGTAGCTCATAGAATCTGCGTCAGCCAAAGTTTCTGCAACTACAAGAGCTTTGTCGCCATTCTTGAGTCCAGCTGCCGATTTCTGATCAAAACAAACTTTATAACCTGCTTTTTTTGCCAAATCGTAGATAGAAGTTTTATCTTTGTTTTTGTCCTGTGGTTCCATTAAAGCACCACCAGCAAAATAGTCAAAATTTGAAGCAACAAGTTCTTCACCTATTAAGTAGTTTGATTTACGGCTTGCCTGGTGAGCATAAGTTGCTGCTGGAGTTGCGTGGTTTAAGTTTACAGTTGAAATTACACCAATTTTGTATTTTTTCTGATCACGGAGCTGTTCTGCAATTGTGCGGTATTTGATTGTTTTTGTAATGTCCACATTTATTGAAGAAGAGTGTGTTTTGTAACCAGTAAAAATTGATGTTGCAGTTGAAGCTGAATCTGGTGCAAATGATGTTGCATCGTAAGTGCTTGCTGAACCTGCAATTGGGAACTGGTAGAAACTTAAAGCTTTCATTTCTGGAGAGTCGCCAGGATTTTCTGAATTTTTTACTACATCAACGATTCCGCCAGCATCTTTACCTGCGTAGTAAGCTGCACTTTGAATCTGCGGGTAGCTCATTCCGTCACCAATAAATACAAAAACATATTTTGGTGTACCTTTCCCTGTTGCTGGAGCGGTAATTTTTGTTTCTGCATGAAGGGCTGAACTTGCAGCCAGTAACGCAGCCAATGTTAAAGCTGTTTTCTTTAATTTTTTCATAAATATTCCTTGCCATCTGAAAAATTTAGCGAAATCTTAGGAGGATAATTCCGCCTTTTCCAGATGGCAAGAACAATCTAATGGCTGTAAATTAAATTTTAGCAAAGGAAGAGTAAAGGATTTGTAAAAAATAAACTATGATTTAATAAAAAAAAGAAGAATTATAGAAAGAATTAGTCAATAACTTAATAAATAACCTTATTGTTTTTACTTCTAAGGATTATTCATTCTTGTATAATTTTTCTATCTTTTTTATTTCTTCCTGTATATCTTTTATCAATTCAACTGGTTCCAATACTTTTACTGTAGAACCTTGTCCTAATACCCATCGCTTTACTTCTGGAAGTTGTGTGGTCTCGAATGATACTTCTACAGAGCCATCGTCATTTGTGAAAACTGTTTGATCTTCATGCCAGATATGTTCTGCAGCGAAAGTTCCTATGGAAGAATCAAATAATAAACGAACGCAAAGTTTCGTTTTTGAGGAAAGCCAGACCCCCATGGTTGAATCGATGTAATTTGAAATATCAAAATTTTCTGGCTTTATAAAATGAATACCACTTGTTTCTGCATTTTTTATTCTAGACAGTGAGAAAATTCTTACATCATCTTTAAAATGATCATAACCAATAACATACCAGTTACCACGCTGACAAACTAAATGATATGGATCAATACTTCTTGCCAGCTGTGTTGTTTTTTGTAATGGCTGATATTCAAAGTTTAATATATTGTGATTTCGTAAGCACGCTAATATTAAATCAAAAGTATGTGAATCAATTTTAGCTAAAGCATCAGAAATAAAAGTTACATCTTGTGATAAAAATTGAGAATCAATAATTATTTCTTGAGGAAGAGAACTTGTAATTTTTTTGAAAATATTTCTTAATTGATTTTCAAGAGGTGTGTTTTTATATTGATTAAGAAGAGAATCCATTAATGCTAATGAAAAGAATTCACCTTCTTTTAGAGAAATGTATTTTATAAAGAAATCTTTCTGCGTATAAAACCAACCACGTTTTTGAGGATCATATTCAAGAGGTGCCATATACTGATCTCGCAAAAAATCCAGATCGCGGTTGATAGTACGGACTGAAACTTCCAGCTCCTCTGCAAGCTTTTTTGCAGAGGGATATTCGCCTTCACGAATAATGTTGTCTATACGATGAAGACGGAGAAGCTCTGCTTTGGAATCGTAAACAGCGGACATTTAATCTTCTGTTCTATTTCTGATATTAACATCAACATAATCCCAATGCGTATAAGTACCACATTTTGGACAATATTTTGAGTTCTTGTCTATTTTTTTACCACATTTTGGACACTCTCGTTTTGTATCTTCAATTGTTTTCTTTCCGCATGAAGGACAAAAGTCTGCAAAGAAACCTACTTTTCCACCGCAATATTTACATTTCATAATTAAATTTCTCCTTGGATTAATTTATCGAAATTGTTCAGAATAAATTCTGTTTTTACTTGGGTAATGAATTTTTTATCACTTATTAAATGTCCTACTGTTACTAAGAAACCACCAATATCAAGTTTCTTTAGTGATTTTTTTATCATATCTGGATTATCAGTTGCTGCACCAACGGCACTTCCCATTGCCACGAGAATAATATTACTTGTAGAAGCAATTATATTTGAATAAGTAATTATTCTTCTTGTTCTCACTTCATAAAGCTTGGTATCAATTTCTGAATCTAGACCGAATGTAAGACGATGAATCATAGCAATCATGATATTAATAGCTTCTGCAACAGCAGCCTGCTTTCCTACGTTAAGTACATTGGACATGTCTAATCCATATTTTGCCAGGGTGCTTCCCAGTTTTGGATTAAAAGTTGTTACAACAGGAAGAGGAAGACTATTTTTAGAATTAACATCAGATAATAAATGAACAGCTTCTTTTGCGAGTGAAGTTCCAACAATTTCTTTTCCGATCATTCCCTGGTTTATTAATTTATCAAAGGTTTTTTCCAGAACTAAAGCTGTATTTGCGTGTGATTTAAAATAATCTCGCAAGTTGTCTGAACTTACATGATAAGAATTAAATTTTGCATCAGTAACTGTACTTGTAGCAATATTTGCTGTTCCAAAAATCCAGCCAAGAATAGGATCATGTCCTAAAGTTGCAGCTCGATGACCTAATTTTCCATAACCGGAAAGTGGATTTCCAAAGTCTGCTCCGCCAATATTCAAATCAAATGGAACAGGATGAGAAATGATTTCTTCTACAGATGGATTGTATAAACGGTGGCTTCTATCGCTATCTGCATTATGAGGATCAAATTTACTCTCACCCAATGCATTTTTAGCAGATTCCTGGTCGCCCAACCTTTCTTTAAAATCTGTAAGAAGATACTGACGGGCACATTGTAAAGCTGTTGCAAAAAACAAAAATGCAATGTCCTGACCATGAAGTTTTGTTCTTTTTTCAAATTCAGATTCAAGGTCTGTGATTACTTCATCAGCATTTCCTGCAAGATCTGCAACACGCTGACTTTCTCTAATTATGTTATCTGTATCATTAAGTAATTTATCTGTGTCGCTTTTTAATGATGCTCTTTTTGAACGCAATTCTTCCAAACTTGCCATATTTTTCTCCTTTAAAACCCCGCGTTAGCGACAGTACTTCCACTAATATGCCAGTTCTTCCAAGCGTTCTTTATAGGCTTTTGTTGAATCCATCATTTCTCTGTATTCAGGTGAAGCACTTTGTTCTATACAAGTTTGAAGTTCAATAATTGTCTGTTCATACTCATCAAGCAATGCTTCATATTCTGACTGCTTTTTTTTCCAAAGATTACGATTTGCAAGGAATGCATCTGCCTGTTTCTGAAGCTTAATCTGATATTCGCGGGAAGCTCGTTTATAACCGGAAATCTGACCTTTAAAATATGCTTCACGATTATTTTTTTGATTTATTCCCTTTACAATTCCAGTCTGAGACTCTGTTGTATAGGAAGTATCAGTTTTTCTGTCTATCTCTATAATCTCTGTAAGAATCTTTTTTAAAGGTTCAGCATAATAATCTATTGATATATCCAAATATTCTTGCTTCCAGAAATCATTTGTCTGAACATTCAGTGTAAGATGAAGCTCCTTTTTACCTTTTACTTCGATATCGTCAATTGCAGAATATTTTATGAAAGTGTATCCCTTAAGTTGACCGGCTGTACGAATATAAAAACCTGAAAGCATAAATACAATTCCGTCTTTACATTTTTCAGCATCAGGATTGATTACTCCGTTATCAATGGAATACATGGCGGCCATGTCTGCTTCAAAAAGGTTTTTATCAAATTTTAAAAGGTTTGATTTTTTATCAGCCGGAAAAGTTTTGTAAGAATAGAAAGTCCAATAGCGTTTGTTATTATACGATAAACTGTATTCGGCCAGTTCACCACAGTACTTTTCTACAATTTCTGCAATTTCATCGTGTTTTGACATTTTTAAATTCCTTTATTTATGTTTATTAATCCAATCAGACATTTTATCCAAAAATTTTTTGGGATTTTTTAGAAACATGATTACTACAATAATTATTAATATTGCGCCAATTATAGTACCCATCTTTGTTCTCCATAATGACATTTTTTAGTATAAGTAGATGACAGTGAAATAAAAAATTGTCATATTCCACTGTATAACTTATAACCATTAGTAAGGGTTATTGCAGTATCGAATAAATTTATCAATTTCTTGTTGAAATCGATCGTATTTTCCTAAATTGCTAAATGCAGTGTTATAATGATTTCTTTCATCTCCATAAATACTCTTTGCTTTAGAAGGGTTTTTCTTTGCTAGAGCTAAAAGATAACAGGCTTTTCTAATATTACTTGTCTCATTATTTATATATGCCTCTAATGTTCGTCCATCGAGATTACATGCACGTTGATACTCTGGCCATAACTGTTGACTAACCCCACTTGCTAATGTTCCTAATAAAGAACCTAAGATTCCCATTTTTTCTACTCCTTACCCATAAAGGGTATATTTTATAAATATTATAACCTTAAAGGCTATATCAACTCATTATAAAGTCTATTAGTCCATATTTCAAGCACTTCATGGTCTATACTAAAGAAATGGAGACCGCCTCAGAAGAATTTTTTAGAGACAGACTTAGATTTCTTAGAAACGAAAGGGCAATTTCTGCAAGAGAAATGAGTCTTGCCTTAGGACAAAACGAAACTTACATAAACAAGATTGAAACAGGACAGCGCTCAGTTTCAATGGATGCTTTTTTTAGAATTTGTGATTTTCTAAATGTTTCTCCTGCAGCTTTTTTTTCCTCTCAAATACAGAATACAAATACTTCAGATTTTGAAATTATTTCTTTGTTTAGAAAACTTTCTCAATCTCAAGTAATTCATATCCTTGCTATTATTTCTGATCTGGCTAAATAACTTTATTTTATGGTTTTAGTATAATCTGTTTGGTATGACAAGAAATGTCAGAGATATTTTTTTAAACTTTCACAATAAAAAAATTATGAAAATACTATTACAATTCAGAATGAAAGACAAAAAATATTTCAATATATATAG
>CAMGTC010000172.1 GCA_946061765.1 uncultured Treponema sp. | reverse complement strand
TCTTCTTCATTAGCAATTTTTTTACCTTCATCAACAGCTTTAATCATATTTACAATTGAAGATTTTTTTTCTTCATTTTGAGTTGCAAGCTGAGTAATTTCTGTTGATTCAGTAACTTTACTTTCAAAATCAGATTCCTGAATAACTTCTTCAACCTGATTTTGACTTACAGTCTTGTTTACTTCTTCTATAGAAGTACTTTCTTTTGTAAGAGCTTTATCTTTTGTTGTATTTTCAGCAGTCTTACTCTCAACAGATTTATTTACTTTTTTAGATTCTTCTTCATTAGCAATTTTTTTACCTTCATCAACAGCTTTAATCATATTTACAACTGAAGATTTTTTTTCATCATTTTGAGTTGCAAGCTGAGTAATTTGTGTTGATTCAGTAACTTTACTTTCCAAATCAGATTTCTGAACAACTTCTTCAACTTGATTTTGACTTACAGTCTTGTTTACTTCTTCAGAAGTACTTTCTTTTACAGTAGCAGAAAGCAAAATTACAGGTTTTTCTTCCTGAGCCCTATTTTCTTCTACTTTTTTTTCTTCTTTTTCCAAAGAATAATTTGTAATCTCTTCTACCTTATGAGCATCTTCTTGAGAAAGGAAGCTCGAGAATGGGTTTACAACTGGTAAATCTGCCATAGCAATCTGTTCTGAAACCTGAAGTTCCTGATCATGACTGTCTGAATCTTCGTCTGGGTCTAAAGCAAAATCTAATGCATCCTGATAAAGGAAAGATTTATCGTTCTGATAGTCCCCCATTTCTTCTTCAAATGATCTCATACCAGGAATTGTTAAAGCTTCGTATGCTTGCTGAGGGGCCCACTCTTCTGAAGGCTGTTTTGTAAATCTTGGTACGGCACGGTCTTTAATTTCTTCTTCTGGTTTAGTAAGAAGATTTGTTTTAGAAAGACCATTTTCTGGTAATTTAAATTCTTCAGAAGGAGTTTCGCTAACAGCAGATTCTGATTTTTCTTCTACACTTGTTTCAACTTCAGGAACCAGGCTTTGTTCAACATTTACATCTGTAAACTCAATTTCTTCTTTTATATCTGGAGTATTGAACTTTGTTTCTTCACTTGTCTGTGGAGTTAAAAGATTTTCTGTTGATTGTGTAACATTCTCTTTTGTACCAACTTTCTTTTCAAGTGATTCTAAAGTCAAATCTTCTATAGCGATAATTTCTTCTGGGTATACAAAAGAATCTGCATTTTCAACTTCTGGATTAACAGTAAGGTCTTCTTTCAATCCAAGTGTATCAACTTTAATTGCATCTTCTGTGTATACATAAGAGTCTGCACTCTTTAAGGCTAACTCAAGTTTATCTTCAAAAGACTGATCATTCTGGAGCTGAACGAGTTTTTCTGGTTCATCAGAGTGAAGTAAAGGAGTTTTTAATAACTCTGGATTTTCTTCAAAAGTTTTTTCTGCAATTGACTCAATTACCTCTGTTGATAAAACTTCAAATTCAAGCTGAGAAAGAATACCTTTATAAGTTTTTTCAACAGTTAATGGTTCTTCAAAATCAATATCATCTGGCTCAGAACCATTTCCATCTGGACCATTACCATCTGAACCTCCATCCGGTGTAAAGTCATCGTCATCATTATCTTTACCGCTTGAAGAAGGTGCAATAATAGCAAGAGACTGATACAAATCTGGTAATTCTATATCGTCGATTGGACTTGCAGATTCTACATACACTTTATTATCAGAATCTCTTGTTGAATAATCATTTTCAGCAAGTGCATTCTGACCATCTAAAAGAAGATTTTCTTTACTTTCAAGCCAGTTTGTATTCATTAATCGGTCTGCAAGTGTAAAACTTCTTCCCTCTGAATTTTCAAAAGCACTCAGATAAGCAAATTTTGAAGCTAAAGTTTGATTTCTGTTATAAACAATTTCAAAATATTTATCACAAACATCATAATTTCCAATTTCATAAGCACATCTAGCAACACCTAAAATTGCAAGAATATTATCTTCATCTCTGGCAAGAACTTCTTCGTACCATTTTTGAGCACGTCCAAAATCCTGCATTGAGTAGAAAAGATTTGCTGTATTTAAAATTGCCGGTAAATAATCCTGTCTTCTGGCAATTCTGAACTGAGCTTCGGCCTTTTTAAAAAGACCATAACGTGCATAAAGAACACCAAAATCATTATAAACTTCAGGAGATTTGTTGTTCTGGAGTTTAGCTTCAAAAGCAACAACCTGAGGTGTAATTTGTTTTAAGATATATTCATCAACTGAGTGAGAGAAAAGTTTTCCTACAATTTTTTCATCTGGAAGAGTAAAACGAGAACTTGCTCCTGGAACACTTACAGGTTTATAGATTTTCCATGAATCTTCCATTTTATAAAGCATGGCTGTTCCAGCTTTTTCTGCCTGATTCCACTCACGAGCACCTACTTTCCAGGCCTTATTAAAACCTTCATCTGTAAGAGTAATTTCAAGAGGTACCCAAACCTGATTATTTTCTTTATCAAGAATAAGTTCATCTAAAGAAAGAAATTGTTCTTCTGCTTCTTCAATTGTTAAACCTGAATCAAAAGCCATAAAAATATGACCAGGAATTGTAATAAAGGCAGTTTTTATACCAATTGCTTCAAAAAGTGAACATACAAGAATAGAAATATCATCACAGTCACCACCACGATACATAAGTGTCTGGTAAGGGAACTGAAGAAAGTCGATAGAAGCTGAACCTACGTTATCGGCAAAAGCAGATGTTGGGTCAATTACATAATTTAAACCAAACTGATCAAGAGCTTCAAAAATACCCATTGCATATTGGATATTTAATGCAACTCCAGTACGTACATTATCGCGTACAACTGAAGTTATATATTTTGCAAACCACATGGCTGCAGGGTCTTTTGAAGAAACAAATACAGAAGCACAGCGGTCATCTACCCAGGACATATTATTACGTCCATAAACAGGAACCAGCATTGCAAATGACTGTTCACGTTTTTGACCAAGATATTTATATTCAACTATAACATTTGCCTGACATTCAGTTCTTTCTATTAATTCAAGCATCTGTTCATTAAAGAAGGCCTTTAAATCTACATCAAAAGACTCTCCCCTTTTTAGACTTTCGATAGTTCCACATTCCTGTGGCTGACCCATATACTGTGGCAGAAAGAAACTTACCTTTACATTTGTAATTGTTGCATCTTCTTTATTTTGAATTGAAACTGAACCAAATTTGTTATTATCGTACCAGGAATATAAAACTGGGAAAACAGGATCTAAAGAATTCATAGACATATCAAGATTTTTAGGTCTCATGAAAGCTTTAGTTACGTTAAAGGTAATTCCAGGCTGAGTATCCAAACCGGTTAATAGACCGGAATTTCCTGCCTTGTAGTGTGAAGCTCCAGCTTTTGCAGATACAGCAACAGAAGGATTAATTTTATAAGAAAAAGAAATTGAAGCACCGGCTTTTACACCTGGCAAATTTAAAGGATCTGTTTCTGAAGTTTGATATTTTGCTTTATATGCCTGAACATCGGCCCCAATGTTCAAACTTAATCTATCTGATAAAGGAAGGTGATACGCAGCTCCAAGCCCTGCACTAAAAAGACTTAAGCTACCAACGTTGTCAGAAGTATCAAATGTAAAGTACTGATAATCTCCTAAAAGAGAAAGATCAAAATATGTAAAAGGCCTGTATGTAAGTTCAAGCCCGCCACCAAAACCGGATTTAAGTGTATCATCAAACTTTAAGAGAGGAACTGTCATATGTGGATAAAGTCCTACAATAAATTCCCCGCTTGCAGCTAATGGTACAGTTCCAATACAAAGTCCTGTTATGGCTGCAATTGATACCTTTGAGATTTTTTTACATTTTCTAAACTTTCTTGCTTTTTTTCCTGACATTTTTTTCTCTTATTTAATGTTTTACTTTTTTTATTCTGCACTATCTAAATCAGCTTGAAGACGATTTAAATTTTTAAGTGCTGTTTTGTTATCTGGCTCTAATTCCAGGGCTTTTTTATACCAGGCTAGAGCTTCTGTGTATTTTTTCTGCAAAGATGCAATATTACCCAGATTGTTCATGGCTGTTACCGAACCCATTTTTGCAGACATCTGATAAACTGGAATTGCACTTGTATACATCCCGGCACGAACGTAAAGCATACCTAGTTTGTTATATAAATCTACAGAAGCACCTTCCTGCACAATTCTTGTTTGAACAGCAGCAATCTGTGGACCAAATTCAGCTGTGATGTAGCGGGCAATATCAGTTTCAACAGCAGATGCAAGTTGAGATTCTGAAGTAGCAAGTGAAACTTTTTCTCCACTTGAAAATCCTGCTGGTGGATAATACTGCCAGGCTTCTGAAAGACTTACAAAACCAATTTCTTCTCCCTTTTCGTTAGCTTCCTGAACTTCGACAACAGCCCCATACCAGGAGTTGATAAAACCTTCGTTCAGGGCAGCCATTGAAAGAGGAATCCAAATATTATTATCAAAAACAAGAACTCTATCTAAACCGTCAAATAATGAACCTGCTTTTGAAACATTAATTCCTGTATCAAAAAGAACAATAAAATCATCACTTGTAGTAATAAAAGATGAAGTAATACCTACAGACTGAAAAAGAGCCATCAAAAGAATTCCCAAATCATCTTTATCTCCAGTCTTATAAAGCATTGTCTGGTAAGGATACTGAATATAATCCAAAGCAGAAGGATCCAGATGAAACTGATTATAAGGACTTGAAACATCAGTTTCGCATTTAATTCCCGCAAGTCTTATTCCTTCAAAAACATACATTGCAAACTGCATATTTCTGTTTAATCCGGAACGCAAATAAGTTCTTGCTACTCCTACCAGATATTTTGAAAACTCAAGAATTTCCTGAGCTGAACTTGAAATGTAAGATGCAATTACAGCAGGATCTGTCCATCGTACCTGGTTACGGTTGTAAACTGGAATAATAACCTGTGATACAGATTCGCGTTTTTGGCCAAGTAATTCATAGCGTACAACAACTTCACCAGGGATTTTACCATTTTCTGTGAACTGAAGAATATTTTCGCTAAAGTCGGCGCAAAGTGGAATTTCTTCAGTTCTGTGCTTTCTTAAAACTTTTATTTTTCCACATTCAATTTCGGCATTAGTGTAACCTTCAGATCTGAAAAAAACTTCTACATCTCTAATTTCTGCAGTTTCGTTATTTTTTAATGTAATTGTTCCAAAATAGTTATTTTTATAAATAGTATAAAAGAGAGGGAAAACACTTTCGTCCTGCTGAACAGAAGCATCTACAGCACCAAGTGTTTTTTGTGTATCAAAATTATATTTAATTGAGATTCCTGCTGAAAGACCTGCGCATACATTTTTTCCGCCAAAATATGAATCATACTGACTGTCAAACCAGGAACCGGTCATAGCAATTGAAAAATCTGGAGTAATACGGAAGGCAGTTTCTACACTTGCCCTGTACCATGGAGAATAATGAAACTTATCCTGAGGATTACTTCCGCGATAAGCAATACTTGAACCTGCTGCTACACTTGCACCAAGTTCAAGCCTTGAAACAGGATAAAAATATGTACCCAGCGTAGCTCCAACTGGAACTAAAAACATGTATTTATCCTGATTACTTAGAAGGGCTTCCTTTGAAGCAATAGGAACACTGTAAAACCCAAGAGAAGTTCCAATGTTTAAGAAATCAAAAAGATTTACACCAGTGTCTAAGAAACCTCCAAAACTTAACTTATCGTACTTTTCGTCTCCGTTGGTCAGAAAAGGAAATAGAAAATCTGGGGACAACTTAAATGAAAATTCGATTGAAAACAGTCCCCTCTGAATTGAAAACAGAGCTAAAAATAATATTACTTTTTTTAAACTTTTTTTCATTATTACTTTTCCAGCCTCATAAAAAATACCCTTGTAAATAATATTAAAACTGATAATCTCAAAAAAAAGAAGGTTTAAAATAGATGGCTTAAATTTCGCCATCTATTTTAAGTCTCGAGTTTTTTCACAAAACTCTATTTATTTACGTGTTCGTTTGCACGAACGTTTTGTAAATCCTCAGTTGTTGAAACAACTTGCGGTTTACAAAATTAAGGAAGGTTTAAATCAAACAACATAACAGTTTGAAAACTTACTACCAGTCAGAAA
>CAMGTC010000171.1 GCA_946061765.1 uncultured Treponema sp. | reverse complement strand
AGAATCTACATTCTTTGCTGCATCTAAAGCCCAGTTTCCATTTACTTTATAATTATTGTAAACCTTTAGAAATTCTGGAATATTTATTTCTACAGGGCAACCATCTGTACAATAACGGCAAGAAGTACAAGGAACTTGCAATTGTGAGTGGAATAAATCGGCAGCTTTTTTTAAAGTATCCCAATCTTCTTCTGTAAATTCGGTTGAATCACTGAAAGTTTCAAGATTATCATTTGTCTGTTCAAGATTACTCATTCCACTTAAAACAACATGAATTCCCGGAAGACTTTTTACAAATCTCAAGGCCCAAGAAGCAATAGACCAATCTGGATGAGCATCTTTTAATATTTTATTTGCATCTGGAGTTAAATCTGCAAGACGTCCACCACGCACCGGTTCCATTATAACAATTGGAATATTTCTTTTGTGCATAGCTTCGTATTCTTTCTTTGCTCCACCAAAATACCAGTCAAAATAATTTAACTGAATCTGAACAAAATCCCAGTCATGATGATCTGCAAATTTTTCCAATGTCTGTAAACTTGAATGAGAAGAAAAACCAAGATATGTAATTTTACCTTCTTTCTTTTTCTGTAAAAAATATTCGATTGCACCGCTGTCTATATAACTTTGATAATTACTATCCATAAGAGAGTGAATTAAATAAAAATCAATATGGTCTGTTTGGAGTCTTTTTAACTGTTCTTCAAAAACTGCCTTATAATCAGGATTTACTCCAATATGAAATTTTGTTGCAATATAAAAAGAATCTCTTGGATGTTTTTTCATACATTCGCCAAGACATTTTTCTGAATCTCCGTTATTGTATCCATATGCCGTATCAAAATAATTAATGCCTCTTTCATAAGCAAGATCAATTATTTTATGAGCTTCTGGGTAATCTATTGCGTTTTTATTTGAATCACCTGCCAGTAAAGGAAGACGCAGATTTCCCATTCCCAAAGTAGACAACCTGATGTCCTTGTAACTCTTATAAATCATTTTTACTCCAATAAAAAAATAAAGGATTTAATTATTTTAACATATAAAAGAATACAATAGAAATTCTATTTTTCTAGCAAAAAAATCTATTTGAATAGTATAAATATTTTTAGGCAATTAATAAGAATTACCTGTAAAAGTTAGCTGATGTTTTTTTTGCCACAGTTCAACTGCTTCCAAATCTTCTCCCAGAGGAGCCTGATTATTAATAATTCTTCTTTGCCAGACATGCTTGACTCTAACTTCTATACATAGCCTGTATTCACCATCCTTTGTGGCATAAACAACTAAACAGTCCTTGTTAATTATCTTCTTAGAATATGAACCAACACAATTTTTTAATTTTATCCCTATATCAGTTAAAGTATAAGAATCTACAGGTAATTTAAATTCATAACCGTTAATTTCATCTTCAAGTTCATAATCACTTTTTGAATATTCAAATACTACATTTTTATTGGTTATTTTATAAACACATTCAGAAAGAATATCATGAATATTTTTACAAAAACCTTCTTTATAGAAAGCATTTTTTACTTCCTCGCTAAAATCGTTAAAATACTCGCTAAACATAGAAACGGTATCAAAATAATATATGCCAAAATCATCCTTTTTGATATTTTTTTCTAAAAGATTTACGGTTGGTAATTGCCCCCGCTTTTCAATCATCTTTTCTATACAAAATTTAATTTTAATATTATATCTTTCTCGACCTCTTATTGATTCTTTGCGTATATATAAAAAAAATGAAATCAACAAATCGGAGTTAAAAATTCTATTCAAAATATTAACATCGGAAAAACCATAATATACGGCATTTTTATATACAAGTAAAACTATTGGATTTTTATTATAAGCCTTTCTTAAACTTCTATAACTTTTAATACCATATTCATTACAAAACTGATTATAAATATCAGAATTATTTCTATCTATTTTTACACCTGCTTCCTCTGCAATTTCATAAATATTTGGTTCATATGGATACGCAACCAAGGCCTGCAGATAATCTTTTTTACCAGCAAAATTAAATTCAAGTTTTTTACCGTATTCATCTCTTAATTCATTTCTTAATTTATTACAAATCAAATCATAAATATCTGAAGGAATTATTTTTGATAAATCGTTGAACATTTTATTAGTAAATTTATTGTTCAAAGCCCTTCCAGTAATAAATTTTCCAGTTTTAATATCATAGGAATAATAGATTCTGAAAGTAGGATAACTCAACGCAAGTTTGCTATCCCCGGTCTGAATTTTTGGTCTATCCAAAATAGATAGCTGAACAACAAATATTCCTCGTCCTTTATCTTGATAAAGTCTTATATAAATAAGATCTTTTGAAATTCCATTAGAATCCAGAGTCTGTTTAAACACTACAGGCCAATAAAAATTATAATATTCTAAAGATTCTTTATCCTTTGGATCTATCCAACTCCAGTAAAATCCATATACAGCTTCAATTTCTTTTTCTCTGGTTTTTGTGTTAATCAAAAAATCAATTGGTTCAAAATTAAAAAGAAAGCCATCTGTTTTTTTCCCACATCCAAAGAATCTTTGATTATCTTTTGTAAATGAATGCTCCCATTTTAAATGGTAGGGGCAAAATATTGTATTGTCCTGTGAATTAAAAAATATTAAGCGTTTATTTTCGGGATTTTCTTTACTTTCAGAGTATGTGCCGTCAAGATTACGGCAAAAATAAACTTCTTCTACCCTGCTTTCATTTATATCTGTTGAATTATTATTCTTTTTTTTATCCTTAAAAATTTTCAAAATCTCATCCTTTGTGTCAAAAAGCTGACCTTATTTTATTAAATTAAAAATAAAAGGCTTTTCCATAAAACTTTCAATTTTTATAATAGCCCGAAATTCGAGTTTTTTGAAATTCGAACTAATAATAAATAATATTGCTGATGTCAGTTTTAAATTATATCACTTTTTTAATACCAGGTTTGACTTTTTTCTTTGCCAATTCCAAAGTATAAATATATAATTCTTTTTTAGGTATATTAGAATGTATGAAAAACATAGCAATATTAGTATCGGATTTTTCTGTTGAACACTGTCAGGATTTTATAAAAGGAGCCTTAGATTATTGTGAAGCTTTTACTGACGTAAATGTTTTTATTACACAAACTCAATACAGCCACGATTCAGGTGCCATTTTTGATTACCAATATTGGGCTGGAGTTGAAATTTTAAAATCAAAACAAATAGATGCCTATATTCTGCTTTCCAGCGTTTATTGTTCTATATGGAAAAAAGATAAAGTAAAAGAAATATCTTCTCAGTTTAACGGGCGCCCTGTTATTTCTGCCGCAATCGATTTAGAAAATAATAATTCCTATGCAATAATGAACAATTGCAAAAAATCTTTTGATGATATCGTAAGACATTTAAAAGAAGAACACAATTGCAGAAAAATAGCCTTTCTTGGAGCTAATTCAACTGATTCTCCAGAAGCCTTAGAACGTTATGAATCATTTAAAGAAGCCCTAAAAAATAATGATTTAGACTTTAACCCTGATTTTGTTTTTGATGGAGGTTTTAATTCCGAAGACGCAGAAGCAAATATTCTCAAGACAATCAAAAGTAAAGATGATGTTAAATTTGATTCATTAGTTTCGGCAAGTGATTTAATGCTGGTTGGTGCAAAAAGAGCTTTTACAAAACTAGGTATTTCTATTCCTGAAGATTTAAAAGCTATTGGTTTTGATGATTCAGTTTTTGCAAGTCTATCTAACCCAAAATTTTCTACAATTAATCAAAATATTCAGGGACAAGGGGCAAAGTGTGCCGAAATTGCTCTAAAAGTCTTAAATGGTGAAAAAGTTGAACACATAATTCAATCAGATTTATATCCAGTTTACAGACAATCCTGTGGTTGCATTAGTATGTCAAATTCTGAACTGGTATACAAAGATTCAAAAGGTAATTTATGCAAAGAAGAAACAATAAGAGGTAATCTCCTTGAATTATATATGAACGAAATTCTTGAAAAACATAAATATGCTTCGCTTTTGGATTCAGTAAAAGCTGCAAATACCTTAAAACAACTTTACTTTAACCTGGGCTATTTTGTTGATGTTGCTATTCTAAGTGACATTGCAATCTGCCTTTATGATGAACCAATCTTTTTAAATAAACATGAACAAACAAATATTCCTAAAAAAGCAGAAATGCTTATGTATTCTTCTTCAAGACAAAAAGGAATACATATCTATAAGCCGGAAATTATTTTTGACTGGAATGAACGAATTTGTCCAATAGATTCAATCAGAAAAGAAGAAGGAACCTATATCCTCTATCCGATTTTTTCGGGAGAAGCTAATTATGGTTATTTTCTCAGCAAGCCAAGAAAAAAGAATTTTGGAGCTTACACAGTAAATCTTAAAATTTTAATTTCAGCTTTTTCATCTGCTATAGAATACACAAACAATCTTATGCAAAAAGAAAAACTTTCCAGCGTAAATCATAAACTTACAGAAACAAATACAAATCTTTATATGCAGTCTAAAACTGATGAACTTACAAAACTTTTGAACCGCCGTGGCTTTATGGAAATTGGACAGAGAGCAATTGATATTGCTCAGGAAATGAATAACCCCTGCATAATTTTCTTTGCAGATTTAGATGGACTTAAAACTATAAACGATACCTACGGACATGAAATGGGAGATAAGGCTATTAAATTGCAGGCCGAAATTCTAAAAAATGCCTTCCGTTCAAGTGATGTAGTTGGCCGTTTAAGTGGTGATGAATTTGGAATTGTTGCTTCTTCTATGACTCTTAATCAGCTGCCTTTAGTTCGCCAAAAAATTAACAAAATGAATAAAGAAATTTCTATAAAAAACAATCTGCCCTTTACTCTTTCTATTAGTATTGGTGCTGTTGAACTTACAAGCTCTTCTGTCTTAACAATACTTCTAACCGAAGCCGACAAAGTACTTTATGAAGAAAAAAGAAAAAAGCATGCGTTAAAAGATAAGGCAAAATAATCATTTGTCTAGACATCAATAATCAAATAAAATAGTAATATGAATAAAATACAGACCCCTCCATTCTTAAAAAAAGCCGACACAATTGGAATTACAGCCCCTTCTTTTGGCTGTACAATTGAACCTTATATCACAAGATTTAAAGATGCCCTAAAACAATTTGAAAACCTTGGTTATAAATTCAAAATTGGCCAGACAGTTTACAAAAATGATGGTCTTGGCATTTCAACCGACCCAGAAGTTGCGGCCAAAGAACTTGTTGATTTTTACTGCGATCCTTTAGTTCATCTTATAATTTCTGCTGGCGGCGGAGAATTAATGTGCGAAACACTTTCCCATATAGATTTTGAGCGAATAAAAAAAGCTCCTGCTAAATGGTTTATGGGCTACAGTGATAATACAAATTTTATCTTTCCCCTGGTAACCGGCTGTAATGTAAAGGCAATTTATGGGCCTAATATAACAGGTTTTGGAAAACCCTGGGAAGAAACAGAAATCCAAAGTATAGAATTAATGGAAGGCAAAAGAAATTCTGTAAGCGGCTATGAATTGTTTCAAATGCCAGAAGATGGAACCGAAGCAAAGGCTGCAAATCCACTGAGTCCTTATGTTTTAAGCCAAAAAAAAATAATCAAAATGTACCCAAAAACATTAGAACAAGCTTCCTGTATTACTTTTAATGGAGTTTTAACCGGAGGTTGTCTGGATGTACTTGCAAATTTAGCTGGAACTTCCTTTGACTTTGTTGAAGAATTTAACCGCCAAAACGAAAAAATTATATGGGTTTTAGAAGCTTGCGATTTAAGTCCTATGGGAATAAGAAGAGCAATCTGGCAATTAAAAGAAGCAGGTTGGTTTAAAAAGGCCAGCGGATTTTTAATTGGACGTCCACTTGCCGCTTGGAACCAGAATATGATGGGAGTTGATCAATACAATGCAGTAACAGATATATTAAAACCCCTGGGACTTCCAATATTTATGGATGTAGATATAGGTCATATTTCTCCTGCAATGCCTTTAGTTATGGGGGCTCATACTTTTGTAAAAATTCAAGATGGTAATATTAATTTAACTTTTGATTTAAACTAAGGTTTCAATCAAACAACATAACAGTTTGAAAACTTACTACCAGTCAGAAACTAAACTTCA
>CAMGTC010000170.1 GCA_946061765.1 uncultured Treponema sp. | reverse complement strand
TCCTTAATTTTGTAAACCGCAAGTTGTTTCAACAACTGAGGATTTACAAAACGTTCGCGCAAGCGAACACGTAAATAAAAAGAGTTTTTGCAAAAAAACTCGAGACTTAAAATAGATGGCGAAATTTAAGCCATCTATTTTAAACGTTCTTTTATGAAAGAATTATTATAACTGTATTTTATAAACACAAATTCTTTTACATTTGAAAAATATCGTGTATAATTTCGATTATGTTAGAAGTACTTAATGATGCAGATTATGAACTTTTTCGCAAAGTGATTTATGATGAGAGTGGAATCACTTTTTCTGCAACAAACCGATCAATTCTTGATAGTAGAATAAAAGAGTTGCTTCATAAGAAAAATCTAACAACTCCTGGTGATTATTATGCTTTAGTCAGAAAGGATCCTGAAGAAATGAAGGAAATGTTGGATTCAGTTACAACAAACCTTACCCGTTTCTTCAGAAATCAACCTCATTTTGACGCTTTTGTAAACTATATAATTCCAAAAGTTGTTGAATATAAAAAGCAACATGGAAGTGATCGCACAATTCGCATTTGGAGTGCTGGTTGTTCGACTGGAGAAGAGCCTTACACAATCGCAATGATTATGAAAGACATTTGTCCATTGGGATTTGATTTTAAGATTACAGCATCTGATATTTCCCTTAAATCTTTGATGACTGCCCAGCAGGGTTTTTATGCAGATTCCAAAGTTGATGGAATTCCTGCAAATTACCTTCAGAAATATTTTACAAAGGTAGATGGTGGATATCAGATTAAAAAAGAAGTTAGTGATACAATTCGTTTTGATTACCATAATCTTAAAAATGATTCTGGCGCTAGAAATCTTGATGTTGTTTTCTGTAGAAATGTTTTGATTTACTTTGATGAACCTGCACAGCTTGCTGTAATTAATCGTTTCTGGAATTCAATGGCTCCTCAGTCTTATTTATTTATAGGACATTCTGAATCATTGTTTGGAATGAAGACACAATTTGAATTCTTAAAAACTGATTGGGCCTGCCTTTATAGAAAGAATCTAGAAAAATAATTTATTTGTCAAACAATATTTAATATGAGTGAGGCTTATTTATGGATGATATTTCTGTATTAATTTGCGATGACTCCGCTTTGATGCGAAATTTAATCGGTAGAATTGTTGATGAAACAACAGGATTGAAAGTTGTTGGAAAAGCCCAGAATGGACAAGACCTGCTCGATAAAATTCCTGAAGTAAAACCTGACGTAATTTTACTTGATATAGAAATGCCTGTTATGACAGGTGTTGAATTCTTAAAAGAAAGAAAAGCCAGAAAAATAGATGTTCCTGTAATTGTGCTTTCAAGTGTTGCAACCGAAGGTGCTGCTGTAACCATGCAGTGTCTTGAATTAGGAGCTTCAGATTTTATTACAAAACCGGGTGGATCTTCTGTAACACTTAAGATTTCCGATGTTTCTAATGAAATTATAGATTATATTGCTTCTTACGGTGGTTCATATGCTTCTGCAAAAGGTAAGCAAATTCCTGAGCCAAGTTTTTTTGACAGGCAGATTAAGCTTAAAGAGGCAGAAAGATTTGTAATTCAGAAAAAAGGTGAAGAAGGCGCTAAAAAATTTACAATCAGTCAGGAAGATTTTGTAGCTTCTTCTTTATGGTCTTCTCCAAAGAAAAAGGAACCAACTGTAATTACTCCTGTTCGTGAGCCAGGTAAAATTGAAGTTATTGCTATAGGTATTTCAACTGGTGGGCCAAATGCTCTTAGAGATGTCTTTAAAATGATCGATCCAAGATTAAAGCAGCCAGTTTTAGTAGTTCAGCATATGCCTGTAGGTTTTACCGCTGAATTTGCTGAAAGTTTAAATAGAATTTGTCCTTTGACTGTAAAAGAAGCTCAGGATGGTGAACCAATTCTTGATTCTCATGTATATATTGCTCCTGGTGGTAGTCATATGGTTGTTGAACACCGTCCTTTGGGGGATTTTATAAAAATAACTAATGAAGATCCTCGTAATGGACACAGACCTTCAGTAGATGTTCTCTTTGAATCAGTTGCCAAAGTTTATAAAAATCATGCTTTGGGAGTAATTATGACTGGTATGGGGCGTGATGGTGCTGCAGAACTTGCTAATATGCGTAAAGAAGGTGCCTGGACATTAGGACAAGATCAGGCTTCAAGTATTGTTTACGGTATGCCAAAAGTGGGTTTTGAATTGGGTGGAGTTCAGAAACAAGTTCCACTTATGAATATGGCAGATGAGATTTCGGCATTGGCAAGAACTCATTTAAACGCTTAAAATCTGCTTTTAACCAAAAATTAATTATTTTCTTTACTTTCAAAAACACGAATCTTCATATGAGGGTTCGTGTTTCTTGTTATAACAAAGACAATTGTAAGTGGTATAAAAAATCCAATCAAACTTATTATAAATTTAAATATTTCTGGAGTATTTTCATTTCTGAATAAATTCCAGAGTGGATAAGATAAAAAATAACCTGCAAAAGCTCCTGCAGGTGGCAAAAGAAAGCAAAAAATGTGAAGAAGTCTCTGTAATGGAGATCTGTGATAAACTTCTTCAAATTTTAGATTTTTGAGGTCCTTAAAAATCTGGTTAGTTTTTATTTTTTGATTTGAAGAATTTTCTTTTCGCATTCTATTTTGCCCTTGTGATTTCCTAATGTAGTGTAAGTATCTTTTAAATTATAGAGTGCATCAAGGTAGTAGGGATTAAAAAATACTGCATGTTCAAAGAAGTCTGCGGCTTTTTCATAATTTTCGGCCTGGAATTCGACTACACCCAGAAGATTCCAGAAGTGGGCTGCACTTGGATTAGAATCCAACATTTCCATGCAAATTGACTTTACATTCTCGACCTTACCCAGTGAAAGATAAAGTGTGGCTAAGGTTTCCTTTACATCTAGATTATCCGGCGAATAATTAGCTGCAATTTCAAGGCAGTCACAGGCATCTTTTAATTTTCCACAATCTCTGTAAGTAAGTCCCAGGTTGTACCAGAGTAAATAATTGTCTTTGTCTAATGTAATGGCTCTTTTAAAACATGCTATTGCTTCAGTAAATGCACCATCGGAGGCAAATGTAATTGCCTGGTTGTTTAATCTGTCGGCTCTTTCTTGCATTTATATTCCTCCGGTATCATAGATTCAAAAAGCTGGCTTATTAATGTTGAGCCTAGTTTTTCGCAATTTTCTTTTATTAAAGAAACTCCCATATTTGCTGCTTCTGTAATACAGTTTGAACTTTCCAGGAGTTTTATACAGTCTTCGACAGCTGGAGATTCAATGCCTTCTTTTGCAGCTCTTTTCATAAATATAGCGATTTTTTCTTTATCAGCAAAATTTTTTTCTGTGTGAAGTAAAACAGGAAGGCTTTTCTTTCCTTCAACAATATCATCTCCACGTTTTTTACCTTTATTTCCACTTGTAAGGTTAATTACATCATCTATTATTTGAAATCCAATTCCAATATTGGCTGCAATTTCTCCAATTTCAATGGCTTCTTCTTCATTCATTCCACCAGCAAGGCTTCCAATTAAGGCGGAAAGACAGGCTAAAGTACCGGTTTTATTTCTTACCATGGCTTTATATTCATCAAGACTTGGAAAAATATCTGGGTTTCTGTGCCAGTAGATATCCATTGCCTGTCCTAAATGTAATTTTCTCAATTCATTTGTATAGCTTTTGTACAATTTTATTCTTAGAGATTCTGGAATATCATTTTGATTTATACAGCAGCTCGCTTCAAAATATAACCAGGAAGCTGCATTTAGTGCAGTGTCCAGTCCGTACGTAATGTATGCAGAAGGTTTTCCTCTTCGTAAATCAGCAGAGTCTTCTATATCGTCGTGAATTAAACTTGCAGTGTGTACAAATTCTACCAGCGGAGTTAATGAATATGCTTTTTCTTCGCTTAATTTACTGTCTGGATTCTCCTTTGCGGCTTTTTGATAAGCTAGCATCAAAAGTAAAGGTCGCCATCTTTTTCCGCCAAGACAAACAAGACTGTGATTTGGTTCAATCAATTTTTCAAGATATTTATTTGTAACAGCCTCTGGTAATTTTCCAAAAGATTGAAATATCCACTGATTATTTTCTTTTAGAGGAAAAGGCAGAGCCTTTGATATTGATTCTTCTATTTTTTCTAGTATGTTAGTAAACTGCTCATTCATATTTATAAGTATAGTAAAGATTTATAAAAATAACAAATACACATAATAATACTGCCGCTGGGAGTAATCCTCATATAGTTCACAAGTTATACACAAGTTATCCACAGTTTTATTCCACAATTTTTAAGATTTTTAATGTCAAGTACTTTTTGAAAAAAAATTTAAAAAATTATCAGAATTTAGGAAAAGTATATCTAAGTCTATATAATACAAAGAATTAACAAATTATATCCTGTACAGATACTTCTTTTAGATAATAATCTTGTGCATTTTGAACAAATAAAAAGTGCCTTTTCCTCAGTAATTACACACAATTTATCCACAAGTTATCCACAATTCAAAAAAGACAAAAAAAAGAACTTTGATAATTCAAAGTTCTTTTTCCTAGATAACTTATAATTTTAAGTAATATAAATATTTAGCCTAATGTGACTTCTCCAGTATCGCTAATAGCTAGAATAGAGCGGCATCCTGAACATCGGAATCTACCTGATTTTATAGCTCGCAACTTTTTATTACAAACTGGACATGATATTACCAATGGGAATACAGATGAACTGTTTCCAATGCCACCACTTGAGAAGAATGATAAAGCTTCTTCTGCAGTATTCTTAATGTTGAAGAATTGAGAGAAACCTAAAAGCTGGAAGACTTCATATACTTTTGGCTGTATTTCAAGAAGAACTATATCGCCACCTTTTGGTTTTACTACTTTTAAGAATACAGTAAAAGATCCTATACCTGTTGAAGATACGTAGTTTAATGAAGAACAGTTAAATATCAGATTGATAAAACCTGCTTCAATAACTTTTGTAATCTGTTTCTGAAAGAAACTTGAATTGTAAGTATCAATGTATCCACTTAAGTATACAAAAATACCACGACTAACTCCCTCTGCTTTTCGTAGAACTATAGTTAGACTGTCGTCTTTTTCATTGTCGAAACCAGGTATGATTGAATTATTGTTGTCCATACGACTTTTCCTATTTAAATTCTATTCCAATAATATTATAACTTATTTTTTGATATGTTGTCAAATCATATAACCATACCTTATATAAAATTATCGTCAAATTTTGTTATTAACATTATGGATAATTACGACGATAATTGAATTATGAAGAAAGCACTAAAATTATTAATGATTTATTTTGTTTCTTTGATTATTACAATAGTAGTTGGTAGTCTTCTTAATACAATTTATCTTGCAATTACAAACTATGTAGTGGGAACAAAAATTAATCTTTTTGATTTTGATTATTTTATGCGTGCTTTGTTTTTAGTTACATATAGTGTTTTATTTTTAATTTGTCCTTTGCTTTCCATAATAAGAATCAAACAGCCGTCTGGAGTTGCACAGGCTCTGATTTATGTTTTTTTAGTTCTTTTTACCTGGTTTTTTTTATTTCCTGCAACTTCATGGCTGGAAGATAAATTTTATCAAAATCACACTGTAGAAAAAAAAGTAGAAGATTTAACTCCCGGATATTTTAGAAGCCTTGGTAATAAGGTTTTTTATTTTACGGATGATATTAATTCCAAGTCCCAGCACGAAATTCAAGGAGAGGATATAAATCAAACAGAAGTTCAAGAAAAACTCACAAATGTTCTTATTATTGACCGTTCAGAATTGGGTGGTATTACATTTGAAGAACTTTCTCTTACTCAGGAATCTGATCTTTACCAGAGGGCAAAACCATACAGAGATATTTTAATCAAAGAAGCTTTTCAAGATTTTTCTTACAAGGGACTAGATTTTGTAAATTTTGATCATTTAATAAAAGCAGGTAAAAAAGCATTAAAAACTAATTTTATTCATTATCTTGGTTTTTGTTCTTTGGGATTACTGATGGCTTGTGTTTATGCTTTTACCGGCTTGTTTAATTGGAAGCTTTTGAATTTATCTTTTGTAATCATAACAAATTTTCTGATTATTTCTTTTAATAGTGTTGTTCGTGATGGAAAAATTGCTCC
>CAMGTC010000169.1 GCA_946061765.1 uncultured Treponema sp. | reverse complement strand
CAACCGTGACTGGGAGCCAAAAAATCGGGATTTTTGTTTATAATGCGTTTGCCCTGAATAGTGGCATCTGCACTATTCATTTTAAACATTCCTTTTGTTTATAAAACAATTTCCATGTTGTCTGGTTCGGCTTGTACAGTAGCTCTTCTGGCACTGGAGGAAATTTTACATTTAGTGCAGTAAGTCGATTAAAATACAAAATTATTGTGGGTGTTCTCGTAAGAACAATCCTCTGTCCTTTGATTTGTCTTTCTGCAGCATATATGCTTGGTTTTGGCTCTCTAGAATTTCCCGCTCTGTTTGCGTTTTATGGAACTCCGCTTGCAGTTTCTACTGTTCCAAAAAGTTCAGAAATGGGCAACGATGGAGAACTTACCGGACAACTTGTAGTTTGGACAACGCTTGTAAGTGCGTTTACTCTTTTTGGAATAATTTTTGCCTGTGCTCAGCATGGAATTTTAAAAGTGTAAAAAAAATCCTCAGACCTATTATTAAAAAATTGTAAGAATAATAAGTCTAAGGATTTATGATTTAATTGGAAAAATCCTGGAAAGTATTAAAAATATTTTGCCCTTTCTCCGCCAATATACTTTGGTCTTGTATAAGCAGCAGTTACATAAGCATTTCCAATATGATTATCTTTTAGACGAAGTGGAACTGCAACATCTTTAAGATGCATACCAATCAATGTACTTCCAATATCTAACCCTGCAGAAGCTTTAATGTGTTCAACTACAACAGGTTTTTCAAAGCCATTGTAGGTGGCAGTTGCAAATGAACCGCCCCCTTTAAGCCAAGGAACTACATTGACTATTTCATATCCATATTTTTGAGCACATTCAGCTGGAATTACCAGTGCCCGATTCAAATGTTCACAACATTGGGCTGCAAGGTAAATTTCATTTTTCTGACAGATAGAATTTGCGGCCTGGAAAACAGCCTTTCCAATATCTTCGTTAGAATTATGACCAATTATTCCACCGGCAATTTCGCTTGAGGAACAACCAATTACAAAAATGGAGCCAGCAGGCAGGGGGTGTGATTCTATGATTTCATTAAGGGCTTTACTAACCTGATTTTTTATTTCTTCCAAATTTGTCATTTTCTTTAAAACTCCACAACTTTTGGAGCTCCTCCAAAACTGTATAGACTTGCTTTTACATTCTTAAAATTTATTTAAGAGTAGATTTACATATTAGATTAATTACTTGCAAAAGAAAATACAATTATTCTGGCCTTAAATAAAAATTAAAATCCCGGTTTTTGAAAATTTATAGTACAAATAGCTATATTATTGGCTCAATTCCAAATCAAAAGTCCATCGTTAGACACATAATGGACGCCGCTTTTGATTCCGTGGCTTGTGTCGTATGTACCTGGAGTGGCGAAAGCAGAGGAATATGGAACTGGGCAATGTTTACCTGGGGTTGTGTAGCAATGATGTTTTTAGACATCCCTACTATACAGAAATTATTGCTGGTATTCACACGGCTGCTCACGAAAAAAATCCTGTAAGATTTATAAGATTTTTTGACGAATTAAAAGCTCCAATCCTTTTTAATGAGTTAGTTTATGAAGAAGAAATCGGTTCTATGATTCTGGTAAGTACAGATCAGTGTATAAAAGATGATACAGACCGTGCAATCATGGAAAAATCCGTTTCCGTATTAAAAAGGTCGTATATGTAGAGTGGCAATCTCCAGGTTTGTATAGATAATATCGAAATAGCAGCTTTTACAAATCCTCCATTAACAACAATGAATGTTCAAAAAACTGCTATGGGAAGTCGTGGGGTAGAAATGATAGTTAATGGAACTGCACAACAAAATGAAAATGCTTTAGATATTTTACTTCCCACAAATTTGGTAGAGAGAGCATCTTGTTAATAATTTTTTTCTTGTCAAATTCCAAATATTTTTTATATTTATATGTGATGATGAAAGAAAATAATAATTTAACAGTATTAGACGCAGTAATTAAGATTTTTGAAACTCTTGAAGGTTCTAAACTTTCGGAAGAAAGTCTGAATAAAATCAGTCGTGAACTTCAAATTGTCCAAGAATATATTGGCTGTAATCAAATTCAAACTTGTCTTTTTTCTCTTGTTTTTGCACTTCAAAATAAAACAGGAGATTCTGTTACTTTTCAGATGATATCTGATTATTTGGATGAATCTTTCTTATATATTATTAAGTATAAAAAAGAACTGAATTTTTTATTAAGAGAAAATTTATTAGCTATAGCTCGCGGAGAATTTGATAATTCTGAAAGAACTTCTTATATCGTAAATAAGATTGTTAGTGACAGTCTTGTTGAAGATCGTCCTTTGAATAAAGAATCTTTTACAATGGATACATCTGAAGTACTTTTTAGCATTTCAGAATTAATTTGGGACCACATTCGGAATGATATAACTAATAATGAATATTTTCTAAAACTTAATGAAATTGAAAATAGATTTCAAAACAATGAAGTTATTCAGAATGTTATAAAAACTTATCCAGATGATATTGATACTCGTGTTTTTATTTATAGCCTGTGTTATAGAGTTGTAAATGTAACTGATTATCAGGATACAGGTGATGATCCAACAGGATTTGATTATCGCCTGTTTACCTCTAAGAATATTAATAACATTAAAAATAAAATCATCGATGGAGTTTATCCTCCACTTAAAGATGGTTATGTAGGTAAAAAATTTATAAATGTTGACAGTGGGTTTATAAGAAGAAGACTTGGTGTTTATCCTATATTTAGCCTTACCCAAAAAGGAATTGATTTGTTTTTTGGTAGTGAAAAATCCCAGTACGAAGCAGAAGACTCTAGTACAAGTGATTTTGATTATTTACGTCAATTTCTTTTGGAATTTGCTGGGACTTATGAAAATCACCAGAAATCAATTTATTCAAAAAGGCCTATGCTCGGGTCAATTGAAAGACGCTATTCATATTTGGAATTTGTAAAGACTGTTAATAAACTTATTCCAGATAATAATAACCGCTATATTTTTTATGATTGCTGTAATGATTTTGTGGCTCTAAATGGAAATTCATATCTTACATCAACTCTACAAGATATATATGGTGATGACGAAGAATATTTTAAGAAAATTCATGAATTTAAAGATGAAAAAAATTTCTTACAGACAGAAGGTTTTCTCCTTCTTGAAAAAAATGAAAATATCAATAAATCCACACTCACACTTTCAGATAGAACTTTAGAATTAATCTACGGTGAAAATGCTGATTTATACATAAATAACATTTATGACAATAACATTCTGGAACCAGAAAAATTAAAGGACAAAACACTGTTTTATACTGAAACTGTTCAAAAACAGATTGGAATGCTAAAAAAATCTCTGGAAAATAATAATCTTCTGGCTATGCAAAAACGTCTTGAAGATAAAGCTCTTCCAAAGGGAATTGCAGTCTTATTTTACGGGGCTGCAGGAACTGGTAAAACAGAAAGTGTTTATCAGATTGCTAAGGCAACAAAAAGAAAAATCTACCACGTGGATATTTCAGAAACAAAATCTATGTGGTTTGGCGAAAGTGAAAAATTAATAAAGAAGGTTTTTACAAATTACAAAAATCTTTGCAAAACCTGTGAACGACATCACGAAAATACTCCGATTCTTCTGTTTAATGAAGCTGATGCTATAATTTCAAAACGTAAAAGTGTAGATTCAGGAAATGTTGCTCAAACTGAAAACGCAATTCAGAATATTATTCTTGAACAGATGGAAAATCTAGATGGAATTATGATTGCAACTACCAATCTTTGCGAAAATATGGATAAGGCTTTTGAAAGACGCTTCTTATTTAAAATCAAATTTGAAAAACCAGGATTAACTGAGCGAATTTTAATTTGGAAAGATAAACTTTCAATTTTATCCGATGAAGAGGCAGAAAAAATTGCCCGTAAATATGATTTTACCGGTGGTGAAATTGATAATATTGTCAGAAAATGCGAAATTGATGAAATTATCACTGGTATAGTACCTGAAATCAATAAAATTGATGAACTTTGTAAACACGAAAGACTGGCAACTCAAGAAAATCATATAATGGGTTTTACCCTTTGATAGTTTTTTAAAATATTTATAATATTTTCTTTTTCCTCCAAAAACTCATTAAATTTGGTTTTGGATAAAGCTTTTCATGCACGATGGTGGGATTATAGCGAAGTGCCATTAAATATAAATGGATATTGTCCTAGAGTTCAATTATTTTGTACATTGGCTCGGATTCCGGGTGGAGTTCCAAAATGTGTTTTTCACATTTTAGCATTTCACTTGGATCATGGGTTACGTGAAGCAAGGTAGTTGTTTTTTGTTCTGCTATTAATTCAAGTAACTCAAGAATTTTAAATCTGTAGTTTTCGTCCAAACCGTGGCAAGGTTCATCCAAAATCAGAATTTTTGGAGATTTTACTACGGCTCGGAGAATTAAAACGGCTCTTTGTTCTCCATAACTCAGATTACCGAAATTTTCATCAGCCCTGTCTTGCAGTTTTGCCAGAGCAAGCCATTTTTTTGCAGTTGAAATTTCTAAATCACTGGCCTTTCCGTATAAGCCGATACTGTCTCTTAATCCGCTAATAATTACATTTTGTAGAGAAGTTCCACCCAGCATTCTGTATTCAACATGCATTCGATAAGAAACTATCCCAAGATTCTTTTTGATGTCCCAGATACTTTCTCCGCTGCCTCTTTTTTTTCCGAACATATAAATTTCGTTACTGTAAACTTGTTGATTGTCGCCAGTTATTAATTCAAGAAAGGTTGTTTTTCCACTACCGTTAGGTCCTCGTATGAGCCAGTGGTTTCCTTCGAGCAGCTTCCAATTGATATTTTTCAAAACTCTGTTATCACCCCAGCCAACGTTTACATTTTTCATTTCAACAAGTATTTTGGATGAAGCTGAGAGGTCTGTCCCCTCTGATTGTGAGAGAACTGTCCCCTCAGATGTTGATGATTTTGAGAGGTCTGTCCCCTCTGATGTTGATGATTGTGAGAGAACTGTCCCTTCTGGTGTTGATGATTGTGAGAGAACTGTCCCCTCTGAGTTTTCACCCTTTGAAGTTGTTTGAAAAATTTCATAAAAAGAGTCTTTTAACTCTTTTTTTTCCGTAAGATGATTTTTGTCACTTTGATTTAATTTTTTTAAATAATCTTCTTTACAACCGCAAAAACTAATTTCCTTATTTGAAAATTCAATTACATGCGAAATATTTTCTGGTATTTCGTTCCAGCGTTCCATTGCCAAAATGATATGTGGAAAAGAATTATTTTCTGGCTTTTTTATTTGCCTTTCTGTTATGGAATTAAAGAACTCAAGTAAAATTGTTCGACTCTCTTTATCAAGTCCTGCAAAAGGATCAGATAAAATTAAAAGTTTTTTTCCTGAAATCAGGGCACGGGCTAGTAAAGTTCTACGAATTTCCCCGGTGGACATGTATTTAAGACCTCTATCAAGAATCTTTTCAATTCCACATAACTTTATGGAAGGGTCTTTTTCCAGACTTTTTGCAAATTCTGGAAGACTTGAATTCTTTTTAATGGAATTATCTAAAGACTGGCTTATAAAAATTCTTCCACTTCGTCCGTGGTCAATTCCGCCTTCAACATAATCGCTTTCATCATTTATTCTTTCTTCTTCAATAATTTTTGCAGCCTTTTCCAAAGAAACTATTTCAACTGATTTTTCAAAAGAAGAAAAATACGAAGATTTGCTTTGATTTAGAGGTCTGTCCCCTGCCTTCCACGTGCTTTGATTAAGAGGTCTGTCCCCTTCGTTTTTTTCATTTCCAACAAATCTTATACCAGCTTCATTTGCAAGTGCATTTAAGAATTCGGCTTTTCCTCCGCCGTTAGGTCCAATTACAAGCCAGGCCTGGCCACTTTCATAAGTCCAGTTTATATTCTGAATCAAAGTTTCTTTTGAGTTTTCTATTCTACAATTGTTTATTGATATAAGTTTCTTTTTCATATAGTTGTTTTAGCACAAATCAAAAATAAAAACATCTTAAAAGCCAAAAAATAAGATTCTTTAATTTTGTAAACCGCAAGTTGTTTCAACAACTGAGGATTTACAAAACGTTCGCGTAAGCGAACACGTAAATAAATAGAGTTTTTGCAAAAAAACTCAAGTTAAAATGAATAGTGCCACAGGGCTTCCGCATTATAAACGC
>CAMGTC010000168.1 GCA_946061765.1 uncultured Treponema sp. | reverse complement strand
AGCTTTTGAACGATGACTCATTTCCATAACAGACTGACCTGTTCCATTGTAATCCAGCATTTCTGCTGCACATTCTTTTAAAACTTCTTCAGGTAAACAAGATGGACCTGCGCTAAAGTTGTAAACACGACTCATAAGTATACTCCTTTTTTACTAAAAGCTAGGCTTTAGAGTTTAGAACTAAAGTTAATGCATTTTTAATGGATATGTTTTGAACTTTTACCTCTTCTGGTGTTTTCAGGATGGTAGAAGTCATATTAACAATCCCTTTGATTCCCGCTTGAACTAAACGGTCTGCCATTTTTTGCGCCTCTTTATCTGCAAGAGTAAGAATGGCATATTCAATCTTTTCTTTTTTAATCACAAAGTTCATTTCGGAACAAGGATAAAGCGGAAAAGAAGATCTAAGAATTTCAACTCGGTATAAGTTTGGGTCAAATCCTGCTTTTATTTCAAAAACAGAATCTTCTACCAGATTGTTATCAAGAAGAGCTGCGCCTAATCTTCCAAGACCAACAATGCAGATTTTCTTCTTAGTATCTTCAGAAGACTTTTGAAGAGTAAAAGTTTCCTCTGTTTTTACAGCAACTTCTTTTTGATTTTCTAAATCTTCTGATTTTTCAATACCCAGCACAATTTCAATTGCTTTAATTAATTCCTGAACATTGTAGCCGTTTGAAATTCCCTTATTGAATTTTATTAACCACAAATCATGCCTTATAAGTGAACTTTTCCAGTTTGTTTTATCGCTTATCTGAACAGAAGTGATTTTTTTATTTGGCCAGGACTTTAAAATTCCCAGTAATAAAACAAGTCTCTGCCTGCTTGATTTTGGTAATTCAACTGAGGTCATTATAGAAGTCTCCCTTACCGTGTTCAATTAAGTTTTGTCAGAATTAATAGTGATTTTACCAAGAATTTATCAAAAAGTGACTAAAAATTCAATTTATTGTTAAAATATTAACATTAAATCCTAGAAAACGACAAGTTGGACTTGAAATAATGGGAGCTGTAGTTTACAAAAATTAAAAGAGCAAAAAAAAAGTGATGCCGGAAAAAAACTAAAAAACCGGCACCACTCTAAAAAATTAGGAGGCTGTTTAATTAATGTTTGGAATTGTTGGTGTAAGCAACCGAGATTCCAGGAACAAGCTGTGTTTCAAAATAGGCAGTAACCTGTTCTGAAAAAAGCTGATCCAACATTTTCTGGTATGACATTATCTTTCCTACATAATTCAATGTAGTTTGTGGAGTTTTGTTTGAGCGAACTCTGTTAGTTCCAGCATTGTACATTGCCAAAGCCGATACTTCATTTCCTGCGTAATTCAAGCAAAACTTAAGATGTGACATACCATATTTAGCACTTACAAAAGGATCAAAAAAATCTTCTTCTGTAAGTTCTGGGAAAGAATTACTGTTCAACTGGAACAATCCTCTATCTATAGACAAATTAGTATTCTTGTTTATTGCATTTGTCCTATATCCACTTTCTGTATAAGCCAAAGCAAATGCAAGCGAAAGAGGAATGTTATTCTTTTCTGCTTCAGAAAGAATAGCCTGTGTTACTTCTTTATTTCCGGTAATCTGTAAATAAAACCATTCTACAGCTACTCTGGAAATTTGCTGACGATATAAAATCAATCCATCGTCAGTTTTATTGTTATATCTTGTTAACGAAACTTCTGTGTAATAATCCTGGAAAGCTTGTGATAATTCTTCTTCGTTTTCCTCGTTCAAATCAGCAATTGTAATTTTTTCATTAACCTTTTTATCGTTAATCTGACTTGGAAGTAAAAAATAAACTAGAAGTGCACTCGCAGTTAACAAAATGCTGCTTATTACTGTGAGGAAACAGATATTGGAAAAGCTTCTGCCTTTTGAATAATTCTGCATCATCTGCCTCTAACTCTAATAACTACGTGTAGAATATCGCATAATATACAGAATTATTCAATAGAATTTTGAGAAAAGTTTGTCACAAAATTAGATATTTTGTTAAATGTTAGAAAACTTTGTAGTATTTCGCAAATAATGCATTTTCATAACAAATATTTATAAAATCACTAATTTTTCTTCGGTATTAGAGAAATCTACGCCGTCAATTTTACTGGCAAAATTGACATATTGAGCGTGTTTTATTGATATTGTGTCCATAAAATTACTAGCTGGGCTTGCTTCTGAGAAGCCTTTTTTTATCAACTCTTCTGGTAATTTATAACCTGCTACACTTACGCAGTCTTTTATTCTTCTTGCCGTATGATTAAAAGCCTTTGTAAATAATTCAAAATCTTCTGCGCTTTCGATTTTTTTATCTACAATTGGAACTAAAATAGCAAAATTATTACTTTCGTCTAGTTTTTTTAATTTATCTCTAAGTTCTGCAAGGTATTCTTCATTGTAGTTTTCTTCTGAAAGTTCAACTGTTGACCATGGTATTTCAATCATCTTGAGTGAAGAAATATCAACCAGACTGTTATTCTGGATTTTGAATAATTTATTGTCTTTAACATAAAATACTGGATCTAATTTCATAATTTCCTCTTTATGGATTTTTGATTTAAAAAAAAATTACGGTGACCTTTTGGAGATCACCGTACTTCAGGATATCATAAAAATTTAAAATAATTTCTATTCTGTAAGGATACGAATAACCTCTGTTTTATCCTGAGTGTTAAGAATTTCCTGTCGTTTTTCAGGGCTCTTAAAAAGAAGACTTACTTCAGCTAAGAACTGAAGGTGAGGACCAGTTTTATTAACTGGCGACAAAGTCATAATGAAAATTCTACATGGTTCTTGATCCAATGAATCAAAATCAACCGGGTTATCAGAAATACCAATACAGGCAACTAAATCTGTAACCGTATCTGTCTTACCATGTGGAATAGCAATTCCATGTTTCATACCTGTTGACATTTTACGTTCGCGATCTAATACACATTCGCGAGCTGCGTTCTTGTCGGTAACCTTTCCAGCTTTGTAGAGTATATCGAGCATTTCGTCAACGATTTCTTCTTTTGTTGTTCCTTTTAAGTGAAGGTTAACTGTGTCTGTTGTTAAAACTGTTCTCAAATCCATAGTAATTTTAATTTTATTCTACTTATAAAAATTGTCAAGGTAAAAAATTCTTAAAATAATATTAAAAGATTTTTACTACAAACATTTATATTGAAGAAAGTATCTGGATTTTATTTAGAATTTGTTAATCAGTGGGCTATTATTTTTTGAAATTAAGTAAAAACTCTTAAGAGAAAAGAAGTTTTCATCTGCAAAAAAAGCGGGGCTACTAATAATTTTGAATTTATAAGTTAGCAGGGCTTCCGCATTATAAACGCTTTTCCGTAATGTTGGTGCGAAGGAGCAGGGCGTGGTTCAAAAAGGCTCTTTTTGTGGCTGCTGCGAAGCGGTAGTTCAATAGTTTATATACCACAAAAAGCGTGTAGCGCATTATTGCGCGGTTTTGAATCACGCAACCGTGACTGGGAGCCAAAAAATCGGATTTTTGTTTATAATGCGTTTGCCCTGTATAAGTTAGTCCTTTTTATTTACTAGACTTGTTAAAATCATTATAATTCTTTCTATATTTAATATTTAGCCCGAAATTCGAGTTTTTTGAAAATTAAACATAAAATTGATTTTACAAACAAATTGTTTAATTATGAAAATACGAAAAGAAAGAAAGAGGCTGGCAAAAACATTCACAAGTCGGAAATGGTAGTTTCCTTGCCGACTTGCACATGTAGCAACGCCCTGACTGCCATCAGGCAGGCGGTAACGGTTTTGACAGTCGCTTTCTGACTGGCAGTCTTTTCATAATGCAAATGCGATTATAAAAAGCAATTTTATGCATTACCAATTAAAAATCGAAATTCGAACTATTTAGCAATTTTTTCTTTATGATAATTTTTGCGAATGGAGTGTAAATACAATGATTACATGGTCAAATGCCGATAAACTTGAATCTTGGAAAAAACTTTTTTCATTAAAAGGTATGGTTTCTGTTGCAGATGAACTTTCTGCTCCTAGTGCAAGTGATAGAATTTCAAAATATTCTATTCCTATGGGTGCAGGCCTTTCTTATAATTATGCTGCAAAAGAAGTAAATGAACAGATTTTAAAAACATTAGCAGATTTGGCAGAAGAAAGTCAGTTAATTGAAAAATATCAGGATTTGCTTAATGGTTCTGTAATCAACACTGGCGAAAAAAGAATGGTACTTCATCAGCTTACTCGCGGTCAGTTAGGAAAAGATGTTGTAGCTGACGGTGTAAATAAACGTGAATTCTACCTTAATGAAGTAAAAAGAATTGCTGATTTTGCTGAAGATGTTCATTCTGGAAAAATTGTAAACGAAAAAGGCGAAAAATATACAAGTGTTTGTCAAATTGGTATTGGTGGTTCTGATTTAGGTCCACGTGCTATGTACCTTGCTTTGGAAAATTGGGCTAAGAAAAATAATACTTTCAAAATGGAAGCACATTTTATTTCAAATGTAGATCCTGACGATGCTGCAAGTGTATTAAAATCTCTTGATATTTCTAAGACAATTTTTATTCTTGTTTCAAAATCTGGTACAACACTTGAAACTCTTACAAATGAATCTTTTGTAAAAAATTATATAAAAGCAGCCGGCTGTGATGCTTCAAAACACATGATTGCAGTTACTTCTGAAACTTCACCATTAGCTCATAATTCTGCTTATATGAAAGCATTCTACATGGATGATTATATTGGTGGTCGTTATTCTTCAACATCAGGAGTAGGTGGAGCAATTCTTTCTCTTGCATTTGGTCCAAAAGTATTCCAAGACTTCCTTGATGGTGCTGCAGAAGAAGATAAATTAGCTTTGAATAAAGACATTACAAAAAATCCTGCTTTGATGGATGCTTTGATTGGTGTTTACGAAAGAAACGTTCAGGAATATCCAGCAACTGCAATTCTTCCTTATTCACAGGCACTTTCTCGTTTCCCAGCACATTTACAGCAGCTTGATATGGAATCAAACGGAAAATCTGTAAACCGCTTTGGAGAAAAGATTGATTATGTAACAGGTCCTGTAATTTTTGGTGAACCAGGAACAAATGGTCAGCATTCTTTCTATCAGCTTTTACATCAGGGAACTGATATTGTTCCTTTACAGTTTATTGCTTTCCAGGAAAATCAGGCTGGAGAAGATGTTGTAATTGAAGATTCTACTAGTCAGAAAAAACTTTGTGCTAATGTTACTGCTCAGATTGTAGCTTTTGCATGTGGTAAGAAAGATGATGATCCAAATAAATCTTTTGCCGGAAATAGACCTTCTAGTTTGATTTACGGTAAAACTCTTTGTCCAAAAACTTTGGGAGCTTTACTTGCTCACTACGAAAACAAGGTAATGTTCCAGGGCTTTGTATGGAATATCAACTCATTCGATCAGGAAGGAGTACAATTAGGTAAAAAGTTAGCAAAGGCTGTATTAAGTGGAAATATGGAAGGAGCTCTAAAAGCTTACGCAGGACTTTTAATCAAATAGTTTGATAAAGTTTAAATTTTAAAATATCAAAAGGAGATTAATCATTTTTTTAGATTAGTCTCCTTTTTTCTTTTAGCTCCTATAATTGCATTTTATGCAAAAAAACTGTATATTTCTTGTATAAATATGCAAAATATTTGCGGAGTTGTAAAATGAAAGAAAGACAGTCACGCCTTAAGGCAATCAAAAATTTAATTAAAAACAATACAATTGAAAGTCAGGATGAATTGCTTTCTCTTTTACAGAATGAAGGTTTTGATGTAACTCAGGCAACATTAAGCCGAGATTTAAAACTCTTAAAAGTTGGCAAAGTTCCTGATGGAAAATCTGGTTATATGTACGCCCTTCCAGGTGATGATGAAAATGGCGAAAATGAAGCTATTTATGTCATGGATTTTTTACGTGGCTATGTAAGCATTGATTTTAGTGGAAATATTGTTGTAATCAAAACTTTTTCAGGTCACGCAAATACAGTTTGTAATGCTCTAGATAATCTAAATCTTGATGAAGTTTTAGGTACAGTTGCAGGTGATAACTGTATGTTCGCCTGTTTAAAAGAAGATGTAACTCACGAAGCTTTTATAGAAACTCTCAAAAAACATTTACCTGGAATAGAAATTTAATACTATCTAGCCCGAAATTCGAGTTTTTTGAAAATTAAGTATAAAATTGATTTTACAAAAAAATTATTCTTTAATTTTGTAAACCGCAAGTTGTTTCAACAACTGAGGAT
>CAMGTC010000167.1 GCA_946061765.1 uncultured Treponema sp. | reverse complement strand
GGTTCTCATAATTCTTTCTCCCATTCCACAACGAATATAACCGCTGTCTTCCAGGAATTTTCTTTCTTTATCTGTCCAGCCTCTTTCACTTCCAATTGCAGCAACAAGGGTAGAAAAATCTTTTTTATTTTTCAGAGCCTGACTAAGTTTACAGTTTGGATTTATATTATCCAGAGCAAGTTTTAACTTTTTGCCATTTAACACTTCAATTGATTCAACACACTCTTTTAAAGTCTGATGTTTAAACAACTGGGCTATATGAGTACTTCCCGCCTGAACACTTCCATCCAAAAGCATCTTATAAGCATTTCCCGATTCTACCAGATTGGCCTGCATATAAGATTTTTCACCAAGTTCTGTTCCTGTCAAATGAACCTGACACACACCCAAAGCAGCAATATCTCGTAAAAGTCTTTTTAACTGTATTGGACGAGGAAAACCAATAATCATTATCAAAGGAAAGAGTTCTTTTCCAGGATTATTTGGATGAAATTCAAACTCAATTCTACCCTTCACTTTTGAATCATCTTTTACAATCTTTGTAATTGTGGCAAGTCCAGCCTGTCCAGAAATTACTCCGGCTGTAAAAGTATCCCCTTCAGTTTTATGTAAAATTTTAATCAGATGTTCTGCACGAGGGTCAGAAAGTTTTAAAGGAAGATTAATTTCCTCTTGTGTAAATAAACAAATATTCATCAAAAAGCCTTATTTCAGTACATTGATTTTCTTAAGAAGTTTTTGCAAAGTTTCTTTTTCGATTAAATCAATTGGACGACCTTCTATATATTTGTGAGAACTTTCAGAAAAGGATCCCATTGTAATGCAAACTCCTTTATCACACTTGGAATCTCGAACTTTTCCGTGAAATTCGCGGATGTACATATCACCAACAACTGTCTGACTTCTATAAAAACGGAAAATTTCCTTTGCCTGCCACTTTGAATTTTCTACAGAACAAATAATTTCTACACACTCAGAGGCAACTTCAACATCTTCAACTTTTACAAAACCATCTCCGTGATAAGTTGTTATAATTTTTCTACAAAGAGCAACAAAATCACTGGTACCAGAAAGTAAATAAATCTGAAGATTTTTATTCTGGTTTAATTCAGAATATCGCAGTACAAGCTGATTCACATCTTTATACCCTGGATTTGAAGTCTGAATCTTTTTTAAACAAGCCAAACCATTTGAAATATCATTCATGGCAATATAAGCATTTCCACATCTATATCTTATCTGAACAAGAATATTATCTGGGACGGTTTCAAGTTTCATGGCAATTTCGTAATCTAAAACTGCACTTTTGAAATCTTTTACCTTTTCATGCATTTTTCCGGCTTCAAGACAAGATTGCGCTCCAAACAGAGGATCTGGTCTAAGGCGCATAAATATTTTAAGAGCCTTATCTGCCATTCCGCATTCCGCCATTGCAACGGCCATGTTAAAGAGAATTTCCTTATCATCAGGAGTTTCATCAAGAATCCTCTTTAAAAATGGAAGTGAATCTCTATATTTTTGACATTTAAAAAAACTTAATCCCAAAAGACGTAAAACTTCTACATTTTCTGTATTAAGAGTTCTTGCTTTTTTTAAGCAGAAAATTGCTTTATCGTAAGTATTCTTATCAAATAAAGCTTTTCCCAAATATAAGTTTGTATCAAAGTTTTCAGGATTTTTTCTAACCGAAATCGTAAGGGTATTTATAGCATCATCTATTTTTCCCATATTGTAAGCGGCAATACCCATTCTTCCGGCTGCATTTGCTACATCAACTTCAACATGGGCAGCTGAAATATCATAAAGAGTTTTATAAACATTCCAGCATTTTTCCCAGTTTTTATCGTTATAATAAATTTCACCAACAGTATTCAAAGCAAACACATTATGAGGATCATGAGAAAGTTTTTTTTCAGCCTCTTTTAATATTACTGATTTTCCTTTTTTCAGAACAAGATTTGGAATTTCACCATTGCCATAGCTTTTTTTTCCGGGCTTAATAAGTATCAATAGTACAATAATCGAGGCAGCTACAATGATTGCGATTAGAATCGAAAATAACATCTAAAACAAACTCCCTTATTATATCTTTTAGAATTATTTGATTTTTTCTTTTACTAAATCAGATATTCTTTCCATTGCTACTTTTATTTTATTGATATCAGTTGCATAACAGCAGCGTATAAAGCCTTCACCACAGTCACCAAAACAAGTACCAGGTACAACTGCAACATTATGCTTTTGGATAAGTTCTGTAGCAAATTCTGAACTAGTCATTCCTGTAGGTCTGATATCCGGGAACATGTAAAAAGCACCTTCTGGCTCAGTACAAGGAAGTCCCATATCATTAAAAGCTTTATACATAAGATTGCGTCTTTGCTGATAACTTACACGCATTCTTTCTACTTCGCTCCAGGCATTTTTAAGACCTTCTGTTGCTGCATATTGGCTGAAAATTGGAGGACAAATTGCTGTATAACCATGAAGTTTACAACATTGTACAAGAAGTTCATGTGGAGCACACATATAACCAATTCGCCATCCGGTCATAGCAAAAGATTTAGAAAAACCATTAAATACAATAGTATAATCTTTCATGCCAGGGAATTCTGCGATTGAAACATGTTTTATTCCGTCATAAATAAGTTCACAGTAAATTTCATCACTTAAACACCAAATCTGATGTTTTTTTACAACTTCTGCAATTTTCTTAAGTTCTTCAGCTGGAATAACACGACCAGTTGGATTACTTGGAGAACAGAACATAAGAGCCTTAGTTTTTGGACTACAAACAGCTTCAATCTGTTCTGCAGTTGGGCAAAAACCACTTGCACTTGTATCAAGGTGAATCACCTTTGCATTACACAAATCTGCTAATGGCTGGTAAGAAACATAACATGGTTCACAAATAATAATTTCATCACCAGGATTTAAAATTGCCCTTAAAGCAAGATCCAAACCTTCAGAAGCACCAATTGTAGGTAAGATTTCTGTTTTTGGATCATAGTGTAAATTATATCTTTCAAGATATTTTGAAATTTCTTCGCGTAATTCAATTAATCCCCAGTTTGAGGTATACGATGTATGGCCTTTTTCCATATGATAAAAAGCTTCTTCGCGAATAATCCATGGGGTTGGAAAATCTGGCTCTCCAACTCCCAAAGAAATAATATCATCATGGCCAATACAAAGTTCAAAGAATTTACGAATTCCAGAAGGTGGAATTTCCGTCATTTTTTTACAAAATTTATCATCACGTGTATTCATTATTTTTTCCTATTTAAATTTTAGGTGGGGGAAGTCTCCCCCTACGGTCGCACTACGTTGCGCCCTACCCCTTCAAGCGGGTGCTCAATCGCCGCCCCCGCAACGCCCCAGCTTTTTATGCCTGAACACCTTCACGACGATCCATTTCATCTTCTACATAAATAACATCATTTTCCTTATATGTTTTAAGAACAAAATTAGTTTTTGTAGAACGAACGCCTTCAAGTGTTGCAAGCTTTTCACTTACAAATAAAGCAACATCCTTTAGATTGTCACCTTCTATAATAATCTTTAAATCGTATCCACCACTCATAAGGTAAACAGAACGTACCTGTGGAAATCTATAAATACGATCAGCAATTGCATCAAAACCATGTTCACGCTGTGGCTGAACTTGAATCTGAATTTCTGCGCAAACTTTATCTTTATTCGCTTTATCTTTTTCTGGATTTACAATGGCCGCGTACTTAAGAATAACCCCATCATCTTCAAGCTTATTCATAATCGCTTTTACTTCATCTTCTGATTTTTTTGTCATTGCCGCCATATCCTTTACAGATAAACGAGCATTTTGTCTCAATAAATCAAGAATTTCTTCCATTGCATTACCTCCAAAAAATTTTATATATAGATATCCATTCTACTAACAAACGGGCTTTTTTACAACAATAGCAAAAATTAAACAAAAAAGGCCAGATTCAGATTAAAAAACAAATATTTATGTAAATTTGCAGCAAACACCTTGCATTATGACACTTTTTGTGATAATGTCATTTTAACAAGATAAAAAATGAGGTAATCTTATGAAAAAATGCACATTCAAAACTAATTTACCAAAAAACTTACCATTACTATTAAAAGAGAGAGCAGCAACTTTAGGATATTACAATCTTCAGGCTTATAAAAATAAACAGGGACAATACGAATATTTTACTTACAATCAGGTTTACCAGGATATTATTATTTTTGCCCTGGCATTAAAATCTTTGGGAGTAAAAAGCGGAGATAAAATTGCAATGATTTCCGACAATCGCAGAGAATGGTTAATAACAGATATGGCAGTTCAATCTTTAGGCTGTGCTGATGTTCCACGTGGCTGTGATTCAATGGGAAGTGAAATCCGTTTTATCATAAACTTTGCCGACTGCAAAATAGGATTTTTTGAAAACGAAAAACAGATTTTAAAAGTACTGGAAAATATTTCGGAAGTACCTTTATTAAAAACTGTAATTCTTTATGAAGAACTTTCTGAAGAATGTAAAAAACAACTTACAGATAATAATATTGAATATCATTTTTTCCAGGATTTAATGAATAAATTTTATCCAGTTTTTCAATCAAATCCTCAAGCTTATAAAAATATGATTGAAAACGAAATGAATCTGGTTGAAGAAGGAACACTGGCTACAATCATTTTTACATCTGGTACAACAGGAACTCCAAAAGGAGTAATGCTCACTCAAAAAAATTACATGTCTCAGATGGCTGTTGTTCACAACTATATGCCTGGAAAACCCGGCGACTGGTGGATGACAATTTTACCTGTCTGGCATTCTTTTGAGCGCCTTGCCCAGTATGTTGCAATCACTTTTGGAATGGGACTTGCCTATTCAAAACCAATAGGAAAAACACTGCTTGCTGACATGCAGACAATAAAACCTCATACAATGTGTGGAGTTCCTCGTCTCTGGGAATCTTTAGTTTTTGGAATTAATAAAACAATGGAAAAGAAAGGCGGAATCAGCTATAAACTCTACAAATTCTTTATTTCATGCGGAAAAAAATATGCAAAATCAAAGGCTCTTGTTACAGATTCTATTTTTGCAGGAAAAAGAAGAAATCATTTTGTAGATTTTATAAAAGGATTTTTACCTTTTATTGGTCTATTACCATTAAGACTTCTGGGAAATATTCTTGTTTATAATAAAATCAAAGAAAAATTCGGAGGAAAATTTGCATTTGCCGTTTCTGGAGGCGGTTCTTTACAGGAAGATACAGATGAATTTTTCCAGGCAATTGGACTTCCTATGTTAAACGGTTACGGAATGACAGAAACAGCTCCATCCATTGCCTTTAGAGATTATAAAAATCCACAGACAGGTTGTGTTGGAGATGTCTTCCCTATTCTTGAAATAAAAATAGTAAAAGAAGAAGGAGGAAAGATTCTTGATTCAAAAGCATTAAAAAATGGGGAAAAAGGACTGATTCTTGTTAGAGGACCAAATGTAATGAAAGGTTACTACAAACGCCCAGACTTAACAGAAGCAATTATAGACAAAGACGGCTGGTTAAATACCGGAGATATTGGAATTCTGAGTCCTAAAAACGAAATTAAAATTACAGGCCGGGCTAAAGATACTATTGTTCTTCTTGACGGAGAAAACATTGAACCTGTTGGACTTGAACAAACTTTGTGCTCTTGTGAATTTATCGAAAGTGCAATGGTTGTTGGCCAGGATAAAAAATACCTTTCTTCACTTATAGTTCCAAGAAAAGAAGCAATCTTAAATTATGCAAAAGAACACAGTCTTATTTATTCTTCTTACGAAAAACTTCTCGAAAGCGAAATCATTCACAAACTCATCTTCGGCATGGTAGATAAACTGATTTCTGTAAACAGCGGATTCAGAAGCTGCGAAAAAATCTACAAAATCACTTTACTTTCCAAGAGTTTTGAAGTTGGTAAAGAACTTTCTGCAAAACAGGAAATGATGAGATTTAAAATTGCAAAAGAATATGAAAATGAAATTACAAAGATGTATGCTTAATTAATCTCTGCATTTTTTCATTACACGGGAGAACTCTTTCTGGCATTCCAGAAAGAGTTCGATTAATTCCGGCTGAAAATAACTTCCATAGGATTAGGGTCACAATAGATTAAAATCAACAGAGATATTGTAGCTATCAAAAGTTCACCGGTAACTGTAGTACTTATGTAGCCCGAAATTCGAGTTTTTTGGCTCCCAGTCACGGTTGCGTGATTCAAAACCGCGCAATAATGCGCTA
>CAMGTC010000166.1 GCA_946061765.1 uncultured Treponema sp. | reverse complement strand
CACGCACCGCTCCTTCGCACCAACATTACGGAAAAGCGTTTATAATGCGGAAGCCTTACATTATTTTTTAATTGAATGACATTAATCTTGTAATCCGTTAATATTTGTTTATGTTCATTAATACAAAAGAATTGTTTTATATTTTAGATAATACTCCAGCTTGCCAAAATATTATGCTGGTTGGAAAACATGGAATTGGAAAATCAAGAATTCTTGAAGAATATTATGCTGCTAAGGGACAAAAAGTTGTTACTTTGTTTTTAGGACAAATGTCTGATCCTGGAGATTTGCTTGGTCTACCAGAAAAAAATCTTGAAAGTGGTAAAACAGATTTTATGCTGCCTTACTGGTTTCCAACAGACGGAAAGAGTGTTGTTTTATTCTTAGATGAACTTAACCGTGCAAGACCAGAACTTTTACAGACAATTATGGATCTTGCTTTGAATAGAAAACTGGCTGGAAAGTCCTTGCCTGAGGGGAGTAGAATTATAAGTGCAGTAAATGCAGGAAATGAGTATCAGCTTACAGAATTGGACCCGGCTCTTGTTTCAAGATTTAATATTTATAATTTTCAGCCAAGTGTAGAAGACTGGCTGGATTGGGCTGAAAAATCTTCAATTGATAATAGAATTATTGAATTTATAAAAGAAAATCCCCACTACCTTGATTCATTTGATTCAGATTCACAGGATTTTGAAAGAAGTCCGGACAGAAGAAGCTGGGAAAGAACTTCGCAAGTTATAAAAAAAATCAGTAATTTGGGACAAGTTCAGAAGATTCTTGTGAGTGGAATTGTTGGAAATAAAGCAACTTCTGCATTTTTTGCTTTTCTTGAAAAAAATGATTTTCCCCGTCCAAAGGAAATTTTACTTGGAGATATAAAAAAAGTTGAAGAAAAATTATCTAAAGAATCTTTTTCACAAATAAATACAATTTCTTCTTCACTTTTTGATTTTATAGAAGGTGGAAGTTTTTCTGAGCAGGAGAAGGCAAAAATCATAGAAAATTTTAAAGAATATTTTGACCTTTTGGAAAAACTTGGATTAAGAGAAATTCAGGCGGCTTTTGTAAGTAAAATTTCTGCAAAAAAATATCCCAAAACTCTTAATTTAATAAGTGAGTTTTCAAGCGATTTTTATAAAGAGCTTTTAAATTTTATAGATAAAGAATAAATGTCGGAAAGTCAGATAACAATCAAAAATATTTATAAGGAATGGTTTTATTCCAATCCTCTTTTATTTGCGATTTTAAGCAGTCATAATTTAGTTGAAAATTCCTCGTTAAATCTTCCTTTTAGAGTTGGTCAAAAAAGAATTGAGTATTCTAAAAAAGTATTGGATGGCCTTTCTAAAGAGAAAATAGAACTTTATCTTAAAATAGAAATCTACAGAATTATTTTACAGCATCCTTACAAAAGAAAACCTTACAATTGTAAAAATGCAATTCTTACAATTGCCAGTAATCTTGTTATTTATTTTTTAATTAAAAGAGAAAATCCTGCAATGGTAGAGGAAATAGAAAATCTGGATTTAAAAGGTATTAATTTTTTGAAGGGGCAGGCGGCAATTTTTCAGAATACAGAAAATCCTCTGGGGGAAAAATATAAGAATTCGGAAGAAGAAAAATTCTTTAAAAGAAATCTTCAGCTTGACCGTAAAAATAATCAGCTTATCTGCCAGGATTCTCTTGATTTTGAACAATGGTACTATAAAATTTTATTTTTGGTAAAAGAGACTGCGTCAGGACTTGGCCTTGCTTACAGTCAGGATTATTTAAACGACGGGGGAGAGGAAAGTCAGCTTTGGGAAGAAGATGATTTAGCCTGCCAGGAGATTAATCAAACTATAGAAAATCAAAAAGATTCTGGAAGTTTTGGAGAAAATGGGGGGCAGGAGCAAAGAATTATAGAAGAGATTTGTGATTTTGCTTTTGATTATAAAAAAGTTTTGACTAAATTCCGCCAGAATATAGTTAGTGCAAACAGAAAATTAACCAGAATGCGTCCAAGCCGCCGTTATGGTTTTAATTGTATGGGAAGCCGTTATGAACGTAAAGCAAATATCTTAATTGCAGTTGATGTAAGTGCTTCTATTACAGACCAGTCTTTTAATAATTTTTACAGGGCAATTCATAATTTCTTTTTTCTTGGTTTGATTGAAAAAATTGATTTGATTTTTTTTGATGTAAATCTTAAAAACACAAAAGCAATTACATTTAAAAATAAAATTGATTTAAAAGAAATAAAGGGCAGGGGTGGAACTAATTTTGCTCCCCCTCTGGATTTTTTTACAGAAAATAAAAATACCTACAGTGGCATGATAATTTTTACAGATGGTCAGGCTGATATTCCTGCCATTAAAGGAAAAAATAACAATCTTCTGTGGATTTTAGACAGCCGTAAGGCCTATGAAAAAAATGGAAAACTAATAGAAAATCTGACAGGTTCCTTTGTTACTTATCTGCCATTTTAATTTAAGAATTTTGAGGAAAAAAATGACCCAAACAGAAGAAGATTTTTGGAAAGATATATTTATTCATCTTCAGCACAAAAATATGATGAGGATTGCTGGAGAAAAAATCACTCTAGAAAATTGCCAGAAAGAATTTGACCGTTTTTCCTTAATTCATCCTGAAATTGAAGTTTTTGTAAACAAAGAAGAAGATTTTAAATGCTTTGAGTTTTTTATAAGTCCAAAATTAAAATTCCGCCTTTATATAAAAGAGCAGGTAAAAGCATCTTTACTAGAAAAAAATGGCAATGAGTTTATAAAAGTTGCGGATGCAAAATTTGTAAATAATCCTTTTCCTGAAATTTTAGAATTTTTGCAAAATAAAGATTCATATTTTGTTGAAATAGAAAGAAGTAATCACAATAAAAATAAGATACAGAGAAAGCTAAATCTTGCAGGGGAGTTTATAAAGGCTTACCTTGAACAAAAGTACAGGGAATCAGGTCTTGTCTGGTATTTAGAAGGGGGGAAAGAGGATTTTATATTAAAAGTCCAGAAAGATAAAAAAAATGGTGATATGGAAAATTACCACATCACCATTGAAAATTATAAAAAAGAAATAGATTCCTTAATTTTGTAAACCGCAAGTTGTTTCAACAACTGAGGATTTACAAAACGTTCGCGCAAGCGAACACGTAAATAAATAGAGTTTTGTGAAAAACTCAAGTTAAAATGAATAGTGCCACAGGGCTTCCGCATTATAAACGTTTTTCCGTAATGTTGGCGCGAAGGAGCGGGGCGTGGTTCAAAAACACTCTTTTTGTGGCTGCTGCGAAGCGGCAGTTCAATAGTTTCTATACCACAAAAAGCGTGTAGCGCATTATTGCGCGGTTTTGAATCACGCAACCGTGACTGGGAGCCAAAAATCGGATTTTTGTTTATAATGCATTTGCCCTGAATAGTGCCATTTGCACTATTCATTTTAAACCTGCTATTTAATTTTGTAAATTTAGTCTGTAGTTACAGAGTAAGATGTAACATTTTTTACAGTTTCACCATCAATTTGAAGAGCTCTTGGCTTATCATATTCAACTGTGATATTTTTACCAGTCAAAATTAAACAGTTTTCTGGTCTTTTTAAGTGTTCTCCTGTAAAAATCTTAGAGAATACAATTAATGATTTTAATCTTGATTTACCCTTAAAAATCAAAAGAGAAAGACTTCCGCTCTGATTTTTTCTGTCCTGATTTGGAGCAGCCATCATTCCACCACCGTAGAATCTTCCTTTCATGGTTGCGGCAAGCCATACATTTTTATAATTGTATTCTTTTCCGTCTACAGTGATTTTTGCATTTGTTCTTTTATATTTAAAAAGAGCACCCTTTACTGCAATTGATGTATAGTTGATTGGTTTTGTTGTTTTTTCTCTTAATTCATCACCAACTTCACAACACCAGCCGTCGATTCCATAACCAATTCCGTTAATAAAGAACTTAGTTTTACCGTTGATTGTTACTTTTGGAAGATTTGTAATGTATTCATTCAAGTTGATAAGATGTTTCTCGGTGTTTCCAAAAATATCACGATTAAAATCGTTTCCGCTTCCAAGTGGGAAATAGTAGGTTGGTTTTTTTAGATTTTTTACATCAACTTCATTTATAAATCTGTTGATAGTTCCGTCACCACCACACAGAACAACTCTTTCATCATCATTTACTTTATCAAAAAAGCTCTTGTAATCAAAATCTTCAGACATTTCCATGTAATCGAGAAATTTATCTTTTAAAATGTTGTCAAGTTGATAAACATCTTTCATTGCATTTTTATTTCCTGACAGCGGATTGTAAAGTATGAAGTATTTAGCATTCATATATTTTTTACTCCTTCCTTAATTTTGTAAACCGCAAGTTGTTTCTACAACTGAGGATTTATAAAACGTTCGCGCAAGCGAAAACCTTCCTTTTTATTATACTTATATGTTAGTCAAAATTTTAATATTAGACAAGAATAAAAAGTTTGTTTATCATGGCAAACGCATTATAAATGCTTTTCCGTAATGTTGGTGCGAAGGAGCGGGGCGTGGTTTAAAAAGGCTCTTTTTGTGGCTGCTGCGAAGCGGCAGTTCAATAGTTTCTATAGCACAAAAAGCGTGTAGCGCATTATTGGGTGGTTTTTAATCACGCAACCGTGACTGGGAGTCAAAAAATCGGATTTTTGTTTATAATGCGGAAACCCTGGTTTGTTAATCAATATTATTGCAAATATATGCAAAAAGATGTATAAATAATGCATAAATATACAAAAGACGATAATTTTGAGGAGTATATTATGGCTAAAGATAAAGTAATTTTGGCTTATTCTGGAGGACTTGATACAACAGTTATCATTCCTTGGTTAAAAGAAAATTATAATTATGATGTAATTGCTGTTTGTATTGATGTTGGTCAGGGTGATGATTGGGATGCAATAAAATCTCGTGCTCTAAAAACAGGTGCTGCAGCTTGTTATGTTGTAGACGCAAAAAAAGAATATATTGAAGAATACGTTTGGCCTGCTGTAAAAGCAAATGCAGTTTATGAAGATGAATATCTTTTGGGAACTTCTACAGCTCGTCCATTAATTGGTAAGATTTTAGTTGAATATGCACGTCAGGAAAAAGCTGTTGCAATTTGTCACGGTGCAACTGGTAAAGGAAACGACCAGGTTCGTTTTGAATTTGCAATCAAAGCTTTTGCTCCAGATTTACAGGTAATTGCAGCCTGGCGTGATGACAAATGGAATATGGATAGCCGCGAAGCAGAAATTAAATTCCTTGAAGACCGCGGACTCGAAGTTCCAATGAAAAAAGACCAGTCATATTCTCGTGATGAAAATATCTGGCACCTTTCTCATGAAGGTCTTGAACTTGAAAAAACAGAAAATGAGCCAAATTATAAGCACATGCTTAAAAACACTGTTGTTCCAGAAGAAGCTCCAAATGATGGTGAATATGTAACTATTGAATGGGAAAAAGGAATTCCAGTTGGTTTGAACGGTAAAAAAATGGATGCACTTTCACTTCTTACAGAATTAAATGTAATTGGTGGACGTAACGGTGTAGGTCTTGTTGATATTTGTGAAAACCGCTTTGTAGGTATGAAATCTCGTGGTGTATACGAAACTCCAGGTGGAGCAATTCTTTATTTTGCTCACAGAATGATGGATCACATCTGTTTGGATAAAGAAACTTATCACTTTAAACAGCATGTTTCCCTCAAAATGGCAGATTTAATTTACGAAGGTAAATGGTTTACAACTTTGATGGATTCTTGTATGGCTTTTATTGATAAGGCAGAAGAAAACGTTACTGGCTGGTCAAAAGTAAAAGTTGTAAAAGGACAGATTCGTGGTGCAGGTTCTGGATCTAAATATTCCCTCTACAATGAATCAATTGCTTCTTTCACAACTGGTGAACTTTACAATCATAAAGATGCACAGGGCTTTATTACTCTTGCAGGTCTTCCATTAAAAGTACGTGCTATGATGGAACAGAAAGTTGGCGAAGGTCAGGCAATTACAGAAAGTAAGAACTTGAAAAAACGTCCAACCGAGTAATTTTCGTTATAATTTGAAAAAGGGGCTGACCAATAAGTATAGGCAAGCTGAACTTGATTCAGCATCTACGCTATATACAGTGCATAGATTCCGAAACGAGTTCGGAATGACGCTACGCAACGAACTTTTTGGTCAGCCCCTATTTAGTTCTTCCAGGGCAAACGCATTATAAATGCTTTTCCGTAATGTTGGTGCGAAGGAGCGGTGCGTGGTTCAAAAAGGCTCTTTT
>CAMGTC010000165.1 GCA_946061765.1 uncultured Treponema sp. | reverse complement strand
TAAACAGTGGGTAATGTCAATTTTTTGTCAATTTTTTGTGGTGAATAGTTACAAACAGACAAAAGAAATTCATTTTGCTTAACTGATTCAAAATGTAATTCTTTGGGTCTATGTTCGGGTGATGTAGTTTTTTATAAACTCATCAAAAAACAAAATAAATTAAAAGACGGTATTTATTTATATAAATATCATGGTTTTATTTATTGCCGTTATCTGTCATTTAACAATTTTACAAATTTTGTTTCTGTTTATTCATTTGAAACAAAAACCCCGGAGCTTCTCTTTAGTTTATCAATTACAAAAATAGAAATTATCGGGAAGGCTTTTTTTGTATTAAAACATGGTGGTAAATTATGAGTGGTTTAGTAGAGCATGAAGAAAAAACTTTATTTAGTTATAAAGTTTATCAGATTCAGAATTTACAAAACTGTGGTATACAAATAGGTGATATTCTGATTTGTAAAAAAGTTAATGTAATTCCAAACAGTGGAATTTATATTTTAAATTATGAGGGTGAGCTATTAGCAGTATATGGGCGATATGAAAAAATCAATTCTACTATATATATTAATTTAGGTGATATAATTATTAAATATACAGAATTAAATAATATTGTCGGTATTGCTATTGGTGGATTCTACAAATTACAATAAAGTTTAATTAACTGCATAAAAAAAGTGAACTAGAATATACCACAATGTAAAAACTAGTTCACTTTTTTTTTATTGTGGTATTAGCTAGAGGGGATATGGCAACAAAAAAAAATTATTATAAGCACCTATAGAGGTTGCCGTTGGCGGTTTTTATAAAGTTGCTTAAAATATATAAAGTATACAATAAAGTAAAGTGATGTACTTTTACGTATACTTTTAAATGTTGATGTGGGTGGGGGATATGAGGAAAAAGAAAAAATTTTTTGTAGACAGTTGCAAAAAATGCCCGGCGTGTTTTATTTTTTTTAAAAATGATTCTGTAATATACAAATGTGTAAGAGAATCAAAAGAAGTCCCAAGCGAAGGGATTTTAAAAGATTGTGATTTTATAAAAATTGTTATGAAAAAAAATATAATTTAACTTTTCATGATAGTTCGCCAGAACTGAAAAAAGAAAGATATTGCGGAAAAGGAAGATATTATAATAACGGAAGAGAATTAATCTTATTAAGAATGAAAGAAAAAGAGATAACAGCCCCGGAAATGGCGAAACGCTTAGGGGTTACAAAAGCATATTTTTATCGTTTTATAAAAACTTCTTATCATTATTCGGACAATCCAACTATAAAAAAAATTTGTGATATTCTGGAAATAGATGAAAAAGAAGGTTTTCCATCCCAGACAGAAGATGAAAAAATAAAAGAGCTATTTTTACAACTAAAATGATAAATTTTATTTATTTTCCTTCTCATATCATTCCAGTTATTTTTTGCATGAAAACAAAAAATAACTGGAATGATTTTTTTTTGCTTTTTTTAATTTTAAGCGGTTGTTTTTTAGTAGTTGATAAATATGTCAATATTAAAAAGAAAATGCGTTAAAACCGTTTAAATTTCGTTTAATTGACCATCTTTTTTATACCTAGAAACAAGAAAAAAACTCTGCCTGCATTCAAGCGGAAAGTGACATAAAAAAACATAATAAAACAAGCAAAAAGAAAGGAGTGTTTTTTTTATGCAGAAAAAAACTATAACGCTAGCACGCCCCGGAACTTTCGGAAATAATGAAAACCCCCAGACTATAACAGAAAGCGATTTAAAACAGATTGCAGAAAACTATAAAAAAGGCGATTCTATCCCCGTAACTATTACAGAATACGGACACCCACAGAAAGGGGCAAATTTCCCAAAATTGGGAGAGGTTACAGATCTTTCCTATGATAAGGATTTAAAAGAATTGCGGGGCGATGTATCAATGAACGAAGCTCTTGCAAACGCTTTTAACAATGGCTTTTATGATAATTGGAGCATAGGAGTAAAGACAAACGCAGAGGGGAATTTATATCTTCATCATTTAGCATTTTTGGGAGAAACACCACCAGCAATTAAAGATTTAAGGGAAAATATAAAAAAATCTTTAAATCTTGATTTTTCTGATAATGAAATATTTTTTTTCACTGAACAAACAAAAGGAAAAAATAAAGCTGAAATAAAATTAAAAGCCTTTTACAAAGACAAACTAAAAAAAGCCTTATCCGCAAAAATTCCAATAACAAAACAAAACAGAGTGCTAGCCCTCGCAGATTCTCTATATAGTGAAATAAACCTTTCGGACGAAAGCGGGGAAAACGTAACAACGAATATTTATGAAGTTTTAGCAGATTGTTTTGAATGTGTACGGCTTCCTGTTGAACCGGGAATTCTTTTATCTGATGATTACACAGAAAAAGAAGTAAAAACAAAAAACAGAAATATTTTAACAAAAGCATAAAAAAGGAGATTTAAGAAGATGAAAGGAAATTTAGGAAGTGTTTCTATCGGCGTGCCTGACTTGGTAACAAGTGAACACCCACCAATTTTTAAAACTGTACCTGTTAAAAGTGGGATTGAATATCCTTGTGGGGCGGTTGTCGCTTATGATCCAACGGACAAAATTTTTAAACCCGCTGAACTTTCAGAAAATAATTTTCTGATTGTTACCCGCCCTGTTGCTGATTCAGAAGAATTTGCATTTTGTGTTAGTCATGGCGTTGTTAATTTTGACATCGTAAAAAAAGCAAGTTATAACGAAAGTGGGGAAAGCCCCGTTTTTGATTCTTGGGAAGAATTAGAAAGCGGGGATATTGAAACAATCCGCATTAATTCTATGATTTTATAGGAAATAAAAAAAATGATGATAGACACAGCAAATTTAAATAAATATTTTAGTCTTGAAGCAAACATAAAAAGACTTGAAGAAGCCCCTGAACTTTCTAGCCCTATCATGGATTTAATCTATCCAGCAAATAAAAGGGAGCAGTACCCTAGTAGTATAGTTAAAAAATCAGATTTACCAGCAGAAATTAAAAACGCCCCTGTTATTGTGCGGGGGGATTCTGCCTATGAAATGCCGGGAAAACTTACAACAATAAACGGTTATGAACCTTATCCCGTGGAACTTTCAAAAAGAATACCAGCAGGAGATTTAAACGACATTCTCGCAAATATCGGAAACGCAAAAAAATCTAATGTATTAGATGTAATAACTGAAAGAATGCGAAAAACTGTAAGGGCAACAACTGAAGCCCTAGCCGCTCAATCTCTTACGGGGTCAATTTCTTATGCTATAAAAGACTCTGAAGATGTTTATTCTGTAAGCTTTGGAACTCCAAAAGATCAGATAGTAAGTAAAAAATTTAATGCTTCCGGGGCTGACTTGGCGGGGGCGTTAGAATTGATTTATTCAATGTGTGATAAAGTTTCTGTTAATGGTTACGGTCAAAATATTGTAATTCTTGCGGGGCGTTCTGCTTTTTCCGCACTTGTAAAACTTATTACAGTATCAGAAAATTCTTTAGGCGTTACAGTTGAAAAAAATGAATTGTTATTCCCTGGTTTTTCTGTTGTTCGTCTTGCTTCGTCTTATTATGACTATAAGACAAAAACAAATAAACAAGTTATTGATGATAAAAAACTTTGTGCGGTTGCACTTGACGCCCCTTTCTGGCTTCCTTATTGTGCACTTGATGACATTTCCGCAAACCTTGCAAGCCTTCCATTTTTTGCTTCTTATGAAGAAGTTAAAAACCCTTCCGCAATCGATGTTTTCGGACGGTCTAAACCTTTCCCCGTTCCTGTTGTTGATTGTATTTGTTGGAGTGCTGACGTAGTTTAAAGGTTTTCAAAAAAAAGTTTTTTCCGCTCCAATTTTCGGGGCGGTTTTTCTTTTATGGGGGAAAATGAAACACTATAGCAAAATAGAAAAATTCGATCTTTCTGAGTATGTTCTTAATTTGAGAATAAAGGAATTTAAAAGCATTAAAGAAATAGCAACGATTTTAAAAAGTAAAAATATTGATATTTCCCGGGAAGCTATTAGAAGATTTTTAAATAAAAACGAAGTGCTTTAAATACAAGAAATTTTATTTTCTTTATTTTGGAAAATTTTTGTAAAAAAAGCAAAAAATGCTTAAAATTATCAAACTAAAAGTAAAATTTTCTCATTTTTTATGGCGCGTTACAATTACATATATATTTTATATTTTTTCTAGCACTACACATTTTTTTAAGAATTAAAATAATTTTTATATGAAATATAGATAAGTCAAAAAATACGTGTAGTTTTACAATGTGTAGTTTTGATTTTGTTTGTTCTGGATTAAACTTTTTTGACCGCTGCGCGCGCTCCCCCCGCTGTTTTTAAAATCATCGTGCCGTCGCGGAGCGACGGCTGTGAGTAATCAGTTCGGAGCGAAGACTGCTTTTTCAAATCAAAGCGTCTGCGAAGCAGTCGCAAACTTTTGAAAGCTGTCTGAGCGGAGCATTGGAAGATGAGCTTTTCTCCAGGACGAATCAATTTGTCCGAAGGACTTCATCGATGCATTTTCATTTTGTAAGAGGCATACGGAAGGAGCAGTCTTGCTTAATATCAAGTGGCCGCGTAGCGGGCACAGGCTTATGGCAAGTCTGCGACTGGAGCTGGAAGAATCATCGGTCAGCTGAGCGGCGGGAGCGCACGGACGCGCGACCAGAGCGACCTGCGTAAGAGGCACATTCATTTTGGAAGGAGAAATACAACGGCGGAGATGGCGGCAACAAGGACGTTGCCGCCTTGCCGATTGAGCGCAGGGCTTGTCCCTGTGCGATTGAGGCAATACTTCACATACGAAAGAATATCCCCACAGCCGCCACTTGTAGAACCAATTGAGCATCTAAAAAAGCGGGACAACTGTAATGTTGAGCAAAAGGGTGCCCCCTTGCCCCCCAAGAGCGGTTCAATAACATTCCTTATTTTTTACGAAGGGGGAAAAGGGGGAACGCTTTTGCGTGCCCGCTTTTTTAGTTGCGACACGAACTAGAGGCACTTACATTTTCACGACCAATATTTAAGAACTAGAGGAACTGGCGGCGTGCAACTAGCGTCACTCTACAATGATTGCTTCTCGCGGAAACAGGCAGATGCACAAAGCGGAGGGTCCGCGAAGCGGTACCGTAGCGACTGCAGCTGACTGTGCTTTCATTGCTTACCTGCGAGCTTGGACAAAGGCCACCTTGCGAGCCCGCTAGTAAATGCAAACAGTGTGTGAACGAATGAAGCGTAACGAAGTGAAGCTGAATGAGTGAACACTCTGTTTGCTACCTTTTCGGAAGATGAAGCTTTTAGAACTAAGAAGCCTGTAGAGAGCGGAAGCGGTACGAAGTACGGCTGGAGCGAACGGCAATAAACGCACCCTTTTTCCAGGAACTATGATATAATTATTTTATTATGAAAATTGAAAACGTAGCTCTATATGTACACGATTTAGAAAAACAAAAGAGTTTTTTGTAACTTACCTTAACGAAAAAGCCAACGACGGCTACCACAACCCAAAGACAGATTTTAGATCTTACTTCATAACTTTTGAAGACGGAGCACGTCTTGAAATAATGACAAGTCCAGAACTTGTAGAACAAGTGAAGAACCCATATAGAACCGGCTATGCACATTTAGAATTTAGCGTTGGAAGCAAATAAGCTGTTGATGAATTGACTGCTAAGCTTGATGAAGCCGGCTATTCTGTTTCCAGTGGTCCGCGCACAACTGGCGATGGATATTACGAAAGCAGCATTGTAGCTTTTGAAGAAAACTTAATCGAGATTACTGAATAACAGATTCTGCACCCTTATGAGAACGCCGGATTTTTTCACGGATAAGTAGTCCGTACGTCGAAAAATTCCGGATTTTTTTTTCTGACCAAGAATCGATACATAAATCGTCATAAAAATCGTCATAAAACACTATATGACTAAGAATTAAATAAACTAATTTAGTTGAAAATCTTACAATTTGCCTATATAATTAAATTATTGATACAGTGATAACGACAATCCACAGGGTACGATTCTTCGTTCTGAAAATCCGTATGTCGTTGGTTCGATTCCAACCTGTGGCAGTTAAGCTTCTGACTTGTTCAGAAGCTTTTTTTTTGCCTAAGTTGTTATAGGATAACGATTTAGGGCATTTTTAGAAATACAAAGCAACTTTTATTCCTACCTTTTTTGGATAAATTAGGACGAATAAAAAACGCTTTTTGGTCACTATGATAGCGACTCTGATAAAAACTCTGATACGGATTTATTAGAGTTTTCAGATAGTTTGGTGGCTTGAAAAAGGAGTT
>CAMGTC010000164.1 GCA_946061765.1 uncultured Treponema sp. | reverse complement strand
AAAAAAGAAAATCCAAAACCTGTAGAAAAAAGTCAGGCTCCTGCTAAAAGAGAATCTCCAAAGTTATATAAGTCTGTTGATGACCAGCTTGATGATATTTTTACTGGAGAAAGTTCAAGTGTAAGCGACCAATCTGTCTGGGATTCTTTTGAAAGTGATTTACCTGTAAAAAATACAAGTGACTACCTTCCAGTTCAAAGTGGAGTTGTTCAGTCAAATTCCCAGGCCCAGGTTACCAATTCAGATCAAAGAATTAAAAGTCAGGCAACTTCAAATACTACATCTACTGCAGCAGCATCGTCGGAAGTTCAAAATATGCTGGCTGATATTGAAGGTGCAAAAGGGGTGGCTCAGTCATCTGTAAATGGACAGGCCCAAAATCCAACAAATTCTACAAATCTATCTGCAGATTCTGATTTAAAGTGGACTTCAGGAAAGGCCAGAAGATTGCTTTTACCATCAAATCCAGAAATAAAAATTTCAAAGGAAAATCAAAATAGAATTAATTTTAGTCAGGCAATTATTTCATTTACAGTTGATAAAAACGGCTATGTAGTAAGGTCTACAATTTCTGTTCAACCGTCAATTCCTCAAAGTGTCCTTGATGAAATAGCAAATCAAATTGCTGACTGGTGGTTTGATTCTGATGACTCTGGACAGGCAATTGCAAGTTTTACCTGGAAAATACAACGTGGTTAATAATTTAATTTATAGAATTTTCTTTACTCTTCTTCCCACAATACTTCCTTTATGTTAAGATTGTAAAAATTTATAAGGAGTAAACTAAATGTTAGCTGGTCGTCATTTGATACAACCTGATGATTTGTCAGTTTCTGAAATTGAAGAAATTTGTTCATTGGCAGAACAAATTATTGTTGATCCAAAATCATTTCAAGATGTGTGTCGCGGGAAAATTCTCGCGACACTTTTTTTTGAGCCAAGCACTAGAACTCGACTGAGTTTTGAAGCTGCTATGCTTAGATTAGGTGGAGCTGTTGAAGGATTTTCGGATGCAGATAATACTTCAACCGTAAAAGGAGAAACTCTGGCCGATACAATTAGAGTTGTTTCAAGTTATGCAGATGTAATTGCAATGAGAACTCCAAAAGAGGGAGCTTCACTCTTAGCCAGTAAATATTCTGCTTGTCCAATAATTAATGCAGGTGATGGTGGTCATTATCATCCTACCCAGACTCTTACAGATTTAGTCACAATCAGACAACTTTTGGGTGGACTTGAAAATCATACAATCGGTTTTTGTGGAGATTTAAAATTTGGACGAACAGTTCACTCCCTTGCCGAAGCTTTAAGACATTTTAAGGGAAACAAATATATTTTTATCAGTCCAAAAGAACTTACAGTGCCTGATTATCTAATTACAAATGTTTTGGAACCTGCTGGTGTAGAATACAAAATTGTAGAAAGTCTTGACGAAGTAATTGGCGAATTAGACGTTCTTTATATGACAAGGGTTCAAAAAGAAAGATTCTTTAATGAACAGGATTATATCAGATTAAAAGACAGTTATATTCTTGATGGAGAAAAAATGAAAATGGCTAAAAAGAATATGATTGTTTTACATCCGCTTCCAAGAGTAAATGAAATTACAACAGAGGTAGATGATGACCCTAGAGCCGCTTATTTTAAGCAGGTAAAATATGGAATGTATGCCAGAATGGCCCTTATAGCCAAACTAACCGGCAGTCTTTAATAAAAAGCGAATAAAGAGGAGTTTTTATGTTAAACGTAAATACAATAAAAAACGGTTTAGTAATTGATCATATAAGTGCTGGATCAGGTTGGAGAATTTTTGAATGGCTTGGACTTGATAAAGCTCATTTTACTTCTTGTTTGATTCAAAATGTACCTTCAGAAAAATCTGGTAAAAAAGATATAATAAAGATTGATAACATCATTGATATTGATTATTCAGTTTTGGGCTTCATTGATCCAAATATCTGTGTGAATGTAATAAAAGATGAAAAAATTGTCCGAAAAATCACAATGGAACTACCAGCAAAAGTTTCAGGAGTTTTTACATGTAAAAATCCACGTTGTATAACTCAGACAGAACATTATGTAAAGCCAACATTTATTCTTGCAGATAAATCAAAAGGCCTTTACAGATGTGAATATTGCGACACCCTTTACATTGCAGGAAAAATTTCAAAATAAAAAAAAGGATTTGGAATGACAAAAGCAACTCTTATTTATAATGCTCGTTTACTTGATAAAAATATGGACACACCGGGAGCCCTTCTGGTTCTTGATAATAAAATCAGGGCTGTTTTTCAAGGCTATTTTACAGATTCAAAAACTGTAGAAACTTTAGCAAAATCTGTACTTTCTGAAGATGGTTATGGTGATAATTATAAACTTGAACTTTATGATGCAAAGGATTTAACACTTAGTCCTGCTTTTATTGATATGCATGTTCATATGCGTTATCCTGGTCAAACTCAAAAAGAGGATTTATCTTCCGGCCTTCATGCTGCTGCTGCTGGAGGTTTTGGAACAGTAGTTGCAATGCCAAATACAAATCCTGTGGTATCTTCTCAAGAAATGGCAATGAAAATTGAAAGAGAAGCTGCTGCAATAGGACTTACCCATTTATTTCAGGTTGTGAGTATTACAAAAGATTTTGATGGAACTACCACAAGTCACTTAGACAATCTTGAAAGAAAATATGTTCCTGTAATAAGTGAAGACGGAAAAGATGTTTTATCTTCACAAACTATGCTGGAAGGTATGATAAAAGCTGGAAAACTGGGGCTGACTGTAGCATGTCATTGTGAAGATCCTACCCTGGTAGCGCAGGCAAGAAGTTATAGAGCCCAAGGAAGTGTTGAAGCCTTAAAAAAGGCCAATGAACTTTTGGCAATGGCAGAAGATTCTTATACAATCAGAAATATTTTTTTGGCCCAGACAGCAGGATGTCATTTGCATTTATGTCATGTAAGTACTAAAAATTGTATGGATGCAATCAGAGCAGGTAAAGAAAAAGCCAAAGAAATTGACAATGGATTTGATTTAACTTGTGAAGTTACACCTCATCATATTGGTTTAGTTGGCGAAGAAGCACCGGAAATTTTTAATATTGTAAATCCACCGTTAAGAAAGTATGAAGACCGTCAGGCTTTAATTGATGGAATAAAAGAAGGTCTTGTGGATGTAATTTCTACTGATCATGCACCACATACAGAAGAAGATAAAAAAAATGGAGCTCCAGGATTTACCGGGTTTGAAATATCTTATGCTCTTTGTAATACAGTTTTAGTCCTGCAAAATGGAATTACTGCCCGTAAACTTAGTGAATTGATGTCTGCAAGACCAGCAGAAATTCTTGGTTTAAACAAAGGTTTGTTAAATGCCGGATTTGATGCAGATTTAGTTCTTTTGGACCCAGATGAAAAATGGACAGTAGATTCTAAACTCTTTTATAGTAAGGGAAAATTCACTCCGTTTAATGGAAAAACTTTACAGGGCTATGTAAAAGGCTTATTTATAGATGGAATTAAGGTTTTGGAAAGATAAATTATGAATATTGATTTTAAGAAAATTCCTTCTTTTGGAGTTGCAGGAAATTTTACTGGTCATTTGGAACAGGCCGGCGAGGCTGTAGATTTTATAAATGTAAAGGCAAAAGAAGGAGCTCCAAAGGCCCTTTTTCCAACTTATATTCCCCTCAGAGAGGGTTCAAATTCTATAACCCCTGATTTTTTACATACATTTCCTTTTGATTCTGACAAAATCATTTATCCTCAGAATGAAGAAAAACTGCAAATAGAACCAGAATGTGCAATTATTTGTAAAGCTATCTGGAAAGATGGTAAAGTTGATTCTCTTGTACCTCAATATTTTACTGCTTCAAACGACTGTTCAATCCGAAAGGAAGGTGCAAAAAAAATCAGTTTAAAAAAGAACTGGGGACCTGCAAGTAAAGGAATTTCTCAAAAACTTTTATCAATCGATGAATTTTCAGAAAAAGGAATTATAAATAATTATAGAATTGCATCATTTCTTGTAAGAGATGGAAAAGCTTTTGCATACGGAGAAAATAGTTTTATAAAGGATTATTCTTATATTTACGATCGTCTTCTTGATTGGATTGTTGATAAATTAAATAATCAGCAGAATGAGGGGCCGGCAGAAAAGATAAGTGATTATCTTAAGGAATCAGGACAAGCCCAGCAGATTTTGATTTCAATTGGGGCAACCAGATATACGGAATTTGGTGAAAGTAATTTTCTTCAAAAAGGTGATATAAGCCTTGTAATGCTTTATCCTGATAATGGATATTCGCCTTCAGATATACAAAATATTGCTCAGTCTGGTGATTATAACCGAGCTGGAATATCTGCATTAGCCCAGAAGATTTTCTAATTATCGCTTGCACAATTTGCACAGATAATCTTAATTTAACTGTGCGTTTTGTGTAATTAACAAATGAAAATTTGTTCATAATTTCAAATAAATTTAATTTTACTTAAAAACTTTAATAAAATTGCACTTAAAATATCATTTCGACTTTTCACAAAAACCACCTTTGTGATATATTTTACTAATAAGGGATTGTATAAATATGCAATTTTTATACAAGAGACCAAGGAGTATAAAATAAATGAAAAACGCTTACGTAAACCGTGTATGGGAAGAAGTAAAAGCTAAGAATGCTAACGAACCAGAATTCTTACAGGCAGTAGAAGAAGTTCTGACAACTCTTGAACCAGCAGTTGATCAGATGCCACAGTTGGAACCAAATGCAATTCTTGAAAGAATGGTAGAACCAGAACGTGTAATCATGTTCCGTGTTCCATGGATGGATGATGCTGGTGTATATCATGTAAATCGTGGATTCCGCGTACAATTCAACTCTGCTATTGGACCTTATAAGGGAGGACTTCGTTTTTCTAAAGAAGTAAACCTTTCTGTATTGAAATTTTTAGGATTTGAACAGGTTTTGAAAAACTCTTTGACAACTCTCCCAATGGGTGGTGGAAAAGGTGGTTCTGACTTTGATCCACATGGAAAATCAGATAAAGAAGTTATGAGATTCTGTCAGTCATTTATGACAGAACTTTATCGTCATATTGGTGCTGATGTTGACGTTCCAGCTGGAGATAAAAACGTTGGTGGACGCGAAATTGGATACCTCTTTGGACAGTACAAGAGAATCCGTGATGAATATACTGGAGTTTTGACAGGAAAAGGACTTACATTTGGTGGTTCTTTAATCCGTACAGAAGCAACAGGATATGGTCTTATCTACTTTGCTCAGGAAATGCTCAAGAAAGTTGGAGATGATTTCAAAGGTAAAGTTTGTGTAGTTTCAGGATCAGGAAACGTTGCTGAATATGCTGCAGAAAAACTTATCCAGCTTGGTGCAAAAGTTGTTACACTTTCTGACTCAAACGGATATATTTACGATGAAGACGGTATTACACAGGAAAAACTTGACTGGGTTAAGGAACTCAAAACTGTTCGCCGTGGTCGTATTTCTGAATATGTAAAACAGTTCCCATCTGCAAAATACTTCGAAGGAAAGAAAGTTTGGGAAGTTAAGTGTGATTGTGCATTCCCATGTGCTACACAGAACGAACTTCTTGGCGAAGATGCAGATATGCTCTTGAAGAACGGAGTTAAATTGGTTGCTGAAGGTGCTAACATGCCTTCTAACCTCGATGCAGTTAATAAGTTCCAGGCTGCAAAGATTTTGTACGCACCTGGAAAAGCTTCAAACGCTGGTGGTGTTGCAACATCAGGTCTCGAAATGAGCCAGAACTCAGAAAGACTTTCATGGTCAGCTGCAGAAGTTGATGAAAAACTCCACAACATCATGATCAATATCCACGACAACTGCTACAACACTGCTGTTAAGTTCAACCAGACAGAAGGCAAGTGGGTAAACTACGTTGCTGGCGCAAATATTGCAGGTTTCGTAAAAGTAGCAGAAGCTATGATAGCTCAGGGATTAGTATAAGCAGAAGCAACGATTGAGGGTTTACAATTTATTGGAAAACCTCAAAACGGCTGAGTCAAGGCTATAAGCGAAAGCGAGCCTTGACCAGACGTATAGCTCAGGGATTAGTATAAGTCGATTTTCAAGCTGACTTCGGACTTTGTTTTTGCCCTTGCAGCTTAAAAAAACTATGACTTGACACATGAGTGCAAGTCAAATTAATTTCGAGCCGTCAAGCTTCGTCTGCAGCTCAAATCATAGAGGGGGTCCTTCGGGGCTCCTTTTTTTTATATGTTTTTTTTCAAAAAAAAATCCTATTTCTTTTCCTAAAATCGTTCAATTTAGTCAATAACTATAAGGGTAGTTTTCAGGGCAAACGCATTATAAATGCTTTTCCGTAATGTTGGTGCGAAGGAGCGGTGC
>CAMGTC010000163.1 GCA_946061765.1 uncultured Treponema sp. | reverse complement strand
AGAAGTGAAAGTCCCTGGGTTTTATGACCGTTGATTTCAGGATATTTTTTTATATAGGCTTTTAAAATATTTTCTAAATCATCCAGAGTTTTTATGGAAGGATAACCAAATTCTTTTAAAACAGCATTTTGAATTTGTATATTTCCGGAAGTTTCCATTACTTTAGATTTGATTTCGTAAGTTCCCACTGTGTAAATCTGAGGATCTTCAATTGTGTTTCTTAATTTTACAATTTCATTTTTATATAATTTTTTTATATTATTTCCACATTTTTCAATATATTCATCTAAAGGAGTTACAGCACCAGCTTCTATTAAACGATTAATTCCACTTTTTGCAAAAATATAATCTGTATATGAATGATTTGCAAGCATTAAATCTATGTCATCTCCAACATTAGGGCTTGTATTTTGATAGAATTTTAATGTTACTCCAGTTCTTTTACTTATTTCCTGAGCAATTGGATCATCAAAAAAAAGAGGTTCATTTAAATCTGAAGAATAAAAAGTAAATTCTTTTAATTCAAAAGTTTGATTAGATTCTTTTTTGCAAGAACAAAAAGTAAGTGAAATTAACAATAGTAAAAAGATTTTATTTTTCATCATTCTGGCTCTGATTTTCAAGTAATTTTTTATATTCTTTTGGTGTATAACCAGTATTCTTTTTAAATTTCATAAAAAAATAATCTGTATTGGCATATCCAACCAATTTTGAAATCTGATAAATCTTAAGATCAGTATTTTTAATCTTATTTTTGGCTTCTTCAATTCTTAGATTATCAAGATATGTATTAAATTGTAATCCTGTATACTTTTTAACCTTTTTTCCAAGATATGCTGAATTACAGTTAAACATATCACCTAAAGTTTCAAGTTTTAAATCTTCTGAGTAATTTGATTTGATATATGCAATTACTTTTACAATTACCGAATCAGAAGTATTAAAATTAAAATTTTCAATAAAATTATTCAAAATCATCTTAAAATACTGAAAACAATCTTTATAAGAAGTCATTTCAAGAAATTTTGGAACAATTTCGTAACTTTCGCCATCACTTATATCTCTTTCCGGATATTTTGAACTTAATTTATTTCTTAATTCAATTATCAGATAGATAAAATATTTTTTTATATCCTTTGAATTATCCTTAATTGACGAAAGATATGTGTCAAATTCTACTTCTTTTTCTTCCAGTTTCTTTTTATCATAAGTTTCTATACAAAAAATTAAGTTATTAATTATATTATCAAGACTTTCTTTATTCTGAATAGATTTTTGACTTTCTGGAATTACATCATTTGAAATATAGGCATAATCTGACATAAAAAATAAGTATCTTTCCAGAAAAATAGCTTCTTTGTAAGAATTTTTTATTCCCTCAATTCCTTTTCCGGAACTCCCAAGAGAAATAAAAGTTTTACCTCCTAGTTTTGAAGCCCTTTCAAGGCAATTTTTAACTGCCTGTTCATTATTAGTTTTGAAAATAATAATAATTTTGTCATTAGTTTTTAAAGTCTGGTAATTAAAAAAAGAAAAATAATTTTCAATTGAAGTTTTAAATTCTTTTGAATCAAAATTTTCAAAATAATTTTTATGAAATATTGCAACCTGATAAAAAGATTCATTTAAGTTTTCAAAAAAGGATGTATGAGAAATTTCATCAGGATTTACTTCTTCATCTTGGATAATTCTTAAAAGATAATCCCTTAAAGAAAGTAATTCTGTATTTTTATAGGTATCTTTCATCAGTTTTTGTTCATTAATTTCTTTTGCAATAGAAATAACTTTTTCCTGCAGCTGATCTTCATCAACCGGTTTTAAAAGATATGCCTTTGCTCCTAGATTAATTGTTTTTTGAGCATATTCAAACTCAGAATAACCTGAAAGAATAAGAAAAGCAGGCATAGTTAGATTATGTTTTTGAAAATAAGTTTTAGTTTGAGAAATAACTTCTATTCCAGTAAGACCAGGCATTTTAATATCAAGAATAACTAAATCTGGTTTTAAATCAATAATCTGATTAATTGTATCTTTTCCATTGGAAGCTTCACCAGAAAATTGATAACCAAGTGATTTCCAGTCCAAAATACATTTTAAACCATTTCTGATATTCTCTTCGTCATCTGCAATTAAAAGTTTTAATAATTCCATATTACACCTGCTAAATCTTAATTATGACTTCGGTTCCTTCACCTTCATCACTATTAATAGTTATTCCAAACTCCGAACCATAATACATTTTAATCCTGGATTGAACATTAATAAGTCCAATAGAATTTGTAGAATCTTCTTTTTTGTAGTTATTTAATCTATACTTTATTTCTTCTAATTTTTCTTTACTAATTCCAATTCCATTATCTTTTACACAAATTGTAATTCGATCACAATTATTTACATTTTCAGAAGATATTATTATGTAGATAAAACCGCCAGAAACTTTATCTTCCAGACCGTGGGAAAAAGAATTTTCAACAATAGGTTGAATTAAAAGTGGAAGAATATCAAGTTTTTTAACATCACACATAGTTACAATATCATAAGAAATTCTGTTACCAAAACGCATATGTTGAATAGCAAGATAGTTTTGTATAGCTTCAAGTTCATTATATAGTGGAACAGGTTTTCCTCGTACCGAAAGATTATATCTTAAGAGTGAAGCAAGTAATTTAAGCATATTTGCTACTTCTTTATCGGAAGCTGAAATAGCCTTCATTCTGATTGTTTCAAGTGTATTAAATAAAAAGTGTGGATTAATCTGATTTGAAAGCATTTTAAATGAAATTTCACTTTGTTGCAGGGCAAGAGAAGTATTTTCATCGGTTTGTCTTCTTAATTCTGTAATAAGATAATTTGTATTAACTGCCATATTTTGAATTGTTTTATAAATCTGCTCAAATTCGTCGTTTCCACCAATGGATTTTGCAATTTCAAAGTTATTCTCGAAAATATGTTCAATCTGCTGATCAATTTTATTAACCCGAATATCAATATATCCTGAATAGATTGCAAGAGCTAAAATCAAAAGAATTATGATAAAAGTTAAAATTATAAGAGTTAAATAAATAACTTTCAGAGTGGAACTTACCAGTTGTTTAATAGGTATTACATTTATTATTTCAAATTTTAGGGAAACAGAATTGATTGGATAAAAATCAACGGCTACAACACCAACCCTTTCATCTCCAATTATCATATTTGTCATTTTTGAAATTGAATAATCATACTGGTAAAGATATTTTATAAGGGGTTGTTCATATAAAGAAAAAGAAGTATCAGAAGAAGAATAAATAATTGTATAATCAAAAACAATAAAAGTTGTAATTGTTTTATCTCTTAAAGTCTCTTGAATTGAATAAGGATTCACATTTATAACAAGAACTCCAAGAAACTCATCGCTTAGAGTATTGTAAATTGCCCTTACCATACACAAATATTTTTTCTTTTTTATTGAATCTTCTTTGTAAGTCCAGAAACTTCTGCCCTTCATTTCTTTAGCATTATTGTACCATTCAGATTTTTTTATTGCTGGTGTTACTTTTTGAATAAACTGATTTTCCAGCAAAGTAGAATTTTGTGTATAAATTCTAAAGGAATCAACTTCTTTATATGTGTGTAAATAATCTTCCAGATAATTAATTGATGAATAGGCATCATATACCTGGCCTGCTTCTGTAAACTCTGTTGTTAAAATTTTTTGGATTCTTTTGTTAATATAAATACGGTCTGAAATTAAAGTAACATTAGAAAGGATATCTGTGAATTTTTCTTCTGTAATTTCAAGATTAGACTGGGCTCTTTTTAATTCCCAGTCGTGCATTGTATTATAAAGCATTAAAACAAAAAAACTTGAGATAATTACAAATGGAATAAAAAATACAAAAACAAAAAGATAAGACAAACTCTTTTTAATTTTGATTTTATTAAGAATATTCTCAACTTTATTTGCAAAACTTTTCATTACTGTTTTCCATTAATTTATTTTAACATATTTACAAAAAGCAAGATAGTTAGAAAACATGATAAAAATGACTATTTTTGATTTGCAAAATCCTTCTGTCTTTTACGAACTTCCTGGATAAGTGGATTATCTTTTTGGAGTTGATTAATTACATCCCAGTGCCAGTTTAAATCGTCTGGTCCAAATAAAGGTGGTGGCTCAGGTTTTCTTCTTGAATTTCCCTTTACAATTAAATTGAAATAATCTTCAAGAGTCTGGTAGTCCATCAGTTTTATTAAATAGGCTTCTTTATCTAAAATTAAAATTGACTTATCTGAATTAAAGTTATAATTCTCTGAAATTTTTTCTGGGGCCTGAATATTTCTTATTTTTACTGCCCTGCCATTTACACAAGAATAATTGTTCTTTCCAGAATATATATGTTTTGGAAGATAATAATCTTTTTCCTCCCAATTAAAAGTTGCTGAATCATCTGAAAAAAGCATATTGGATTTCCAATAACGGATATTAAAAATTTTATCCTGATCAATAATAAAAGCTGTAATATTTTCATCTACAGCCTGAGGTGAAATCATAAGGCCGTGAGTTTGAATATTTCCCTGGTAAAACATTGGATTCTGGGGATTTTGAACATAAAAATCAAGGTAAATTTTATCATCATAAAGGTAAAGTGGAATATAATTTTTTTGAGAATTTGAATACTCAAGCAGTAATTCTATTGCATTTGGATTATTTTCTGAAAGATTTTTATTTACCAGAATATTTATATGAACAGGCTCTTTTGTGGTTGCTGTATTTCTTTCTCTTTTAACTTTTTGGCCATAAGATTCTGGTTCTGAAACTCTATCATAATACCAGCCATAATAAGTTTTTAAAAGAACTACTAATTCGGGACTTTGATTTTCGGAATTTTTTTCAAAAAAAACAAATCTGTCTTTACCCTCCCAAAGTCCATAAAAGTCCTGTGGTAATTGTTGAGCAAAAAGATTAAAAAGTAAGAAAAATGAAATATAAAAAAAAACTTTTATTGAATTTTTCACCTTATTAATATCGGAATAAGGAGCTGCATTGTAAAGTTAGATATAAGTTTTTTCTAGAAGAATATTCATTAATAATCAAATTTACTTTATAATAAAATTATGACATATTTGGCAAAACTTGGGGAACTCACATTAAAGGGTTCAAATATTCAGGAATTTGAAAATCAATTAAGACATAATGTAGCAGATTGTCTTTCTGGCCTGGGCTGTAAAATTATTTTAAGGGCTGGAAGACTTTATATTGAATGCGAAGAAAAAGACAGCGAAAAAGTAGAATTCACTCTTAATCATTTAATTGGAATTACTGGTTGGGCAAAGGCTCTGACTTGCGAAAAAACAATAGAAGCTATCAAGAAAACTGTTTATCAGCTAGCCGAGATTGAAAATAATAAAGGTGCAAAGACTTTTAAAATTAATGCCCGCCGTGCAGATAAATCTTTCCCAATGAATTCTTACGAAATTGCCTGTGAAGCTGCTGGTGATGTAGAAAAATTAATGAAAGTAGATGTTCACAAGCCAGATGTAATTATTAATGTTGAAATAAGAGAAAATGTCTTTGTATATTCAGATTCAAATGTGGGTTGTAGAGGACTTCCTGTTGGAACAAGCGGAAAAGGACTTTTACTACTTTCAGGTGGTTTAGATTCACCGGTTGCAGGTTACAGAATGCTTCGAAGAGGTATGAAAATTGAGTGTTGTTATTTTCACTCCTATCCTTATACTTCTGAAGAAGCAAAACAAAAAGTTGTAACTTTGGCTCAAAAACTTGCCTATTATGGAATTTCACTTTATTTAAATATTATTCCTTTTACAGATGTTCAGATGAAAATTAAACAAAAATCACCTGAAGCCTGGACAACTATGATGCTTAGAGTTTGTATGATGAAGACTGCAAATCTTTTAGCAAAGCGCTGCAATGCAAAATGTATTATTACTGGAGAAAGCCTTGGTCAGGTTGCAAGTCAAACAATTGAAAATATGTCTGTAACTGAAAATTTTTCTGAATATCCCTTGTTAAGACCTCTTTGCGGTATGGATAAAGAAGAAATTATTAAAGATTCAGAATTTATAGATACTTATGAAACTTCAATTCTGCCTTATGAAGATTGCTGTGTTTTATTCAGTCCAAAACATCCGGTTTTAAGAGGAAGCATAGCAGAAGCTGAAGAAATTTATAAAAACCTGGAAATTGATGATTTAATCAAAAAAGCTTATCAAGATAGAGAAATTGTTAAATTAACTTTTGGAAATGAAGCAAGCTGGAAGGCTAAAAATCAAGACGAATAAAATATGACAAAAAATGAAAAAGAATTAATTTATAATCTTCTCAAAAGTGCAGATGCAAATCTTTACGGTTATACAAGGGATATATTTTCCACAACTCCTGATTTTTCTGATGACGAGCAGATTTTAAGTGCAGAAAAACAAATAAATGCTCAGACAGAAGTTT
>CAMGTC010000162.1 GCA_946061765.1 uncultured Treponema sp. | reverse complement strand
TATTAAGAAAGTACTTCAGTCAGCCTGGCTTGAAGTTCCTCTTGAAGTAGAAAGCCAGCAGGTTATTGGAGCTTCTCTTGGTGATGAAGCAATTCGTCAGGGAATTAAAGCCATTATTCTTGGTTTAGGATTAATTCTTGTATTCCTTTTGATTTTCTATAAGGCTTCTGGTATTAATGCTGTTGTAGCTCAGATTTTGAACTTGTACATGATGTTCTCAATTCTTTCTGCTTTCAATCTTACACTTACACTTTCATCAATCGCCGGTATGATTTTGACAATCGGTATGGCAGTTGATGCTAACGTTCTTGTATTTGAAAGAATTAAGGAAGAATTAAGACAGGGTAAGAGCCGTTCAATTGCTATTTCAATGGGTTTTGATAACGCATTCTGGGCAATTATGGACTCTAACATCACAACATTTATTGCCGCAATTTTCTTGTCACAGTTAGGTTCTGGTGCAGTTCAGGGATTTGCTGTTTCATTGGCAATTGGTGTTCTTTCATCTGTATTTACAGCATTGTTCGTATCTCGTCTTATGTTCGACTTTGATACTGATGTTTTACATGCTAAGAAAGTAAGCATTGGCTGGGGGATTAAACAATGAAAACAATAAAATTTAATAAAGGCTTTGTTCCTTCTGCTATTTTAAGTGTAATAATTATTGCATTTGGTATTGTAGGCTTCTTCCTTAAAGGTGTTAACCTTGGTTTGGATTTTAAGCCAGGTGCTATTGAGGAGGTTCGTATTGCCGAACCTGTAGCAAGCATTACATATAATGGAGCTGCTGGCATTACAGTAGAATTATCTTCTGGCCAGATGGATGTAATTATTTCTGGTAATGGTGCTACTAACGAAACTCGTTCATACAATTTTAATGAAGTAAAAACAGTTTCTGAATTAGCTGCTGAATTAGAAAAAATTGATGACATTCATGTAAAAGTAATTGATGGTTCTTATGATACAAGAAAATTATTCTTGAACTCTGCAGTAACAAATCAGCTTTCTACAACAAACTTATATATTTATCCTGCTGGAACTTCAGAAGTTACAACAGATGATATTCGTGAGGCATTAAAAGATTCTAGAGTTTCTATTAAACAGTTGGGGTCTGGAGTTGATGCTTCTTATCAGATTCGTATTGGAGCTGATGAAAATTCAACACAGGAAACATTGGATACAGCAATCAACAGTAAATTGTACGAAAAGTTCGGTACAGAAAAAGTTGCAATTGTAAAACAGGACTTTATTGGTTCTGGTATGTCTAAGTCAACAACAGTAAAATCAATCATCATGTTTGTTTGTGTTGTTCTTTTGATTTGGGTTTACGCTGCAATTCGTTTCCACTGGGATTTTGCTCTTGGTTCTGTAATAGCATTAATTCACGATGCATTAATTATGTTGACATTCATCATTTGGACTCAGATGGAATTCTCTACAACTGTATTGGCTGCCGTACTTACAATTATTGGTTACTCAATCAACGCAACAGTCGTAATTCTTGACCGTATCCGCTACAACTTAAAGATGATGAAAGATGTAAAGAACTTTAACGAAATATTAAATCGTTCTTTGAGTGATACATTGGTAAGATCTATACTTACTACTGTTACTACTTTAATGGCTGTAGTTGCCCTTTATGTTTTCACAAGCGGAAGCATAAAAGACTTCTCATTAGCATTAATTGTTGGTTTAATTAGTGGTATTTACTCTTCAATCTTTATTTCAAGCGCATTCATTAGTGCTTGTCGTAAAAATTGGAAGGTTGAATACGGTGTTCACCATTCATTAAAAGCTGATAATAAATAATTAGTTTAATCTGATGTAAAAGCGTCTTGTTAATGCAAGGCGCTTTTTTTTATGCTATTATTCACTTATGAAAGTTTTGCGTGCTTCGGTTTTAGGATTTTGTTTTGGAGTAAGAAGAGCTGTTGAACTTGCTCAAAAGGCTTTAGAAGAATCAAAATCACCTGATAACTCTTTATCTTTTGGAAAAAAAGTTTATTCTTTAGGACCTTTAATTCATAATGAAAAAGTTTTATCTCAATTAGCCCAAAAAGGTTTAATCATAGCAGATGAAGAAAATCTTAAAGAAATAGAAAATAATTCAATTGTAATCATCCGTGCCCATGGAGTTGCATTAAATGTTATTAAAGTTCTTGAAGAAAAAAATTGTAAAATAATAGATGCAACCTGTCCAAGAGTAAAAGCAAGCCAAAAAATGGTAGAAAAATATGATAATGAAAATGATTTTGTTATTTTAACGGGCGATAAGAATCACGGAGAAGTAAAAGCAATTGCCGGTTATGCGGGAGAAAATTTTTTACTTATTCAGAATAAAAAAGAGGCGCAGGATCTTGAGATTCCTTCTGCCGATAAATTGAATGTCATTTTATTAAGTCAAACAACTTTTAGTCAAAAAGAATTCGAAGAAATAGAAAAAATCTTAAAATTAAAGTTTAAAAATATAGATGTAATGAAAACTATTTGTCCAGCTACTAAAGAAAGACAGGATGCTCTTCTTGAATTATGCAGTAAATGTCAGGGGATTCTTGTTATAGGAGGGAAAGCATCTTCTAATACAAAAAGACTTTATTTAACTGCCAGAGAAAACTGTCAGTTTGCAGCACATGTACAATCAAAAGAAGATATTCCAGAAGTTTTCTATAAATTAAATGAAATTGGTATTACTGCCGGTGCCAGTACTCCTGATGAATTAATCAACGAGATTGAAGAAAGTTTTAAGAATAATTAATTATTTAAAGCTGATAATGTTGAAACTGCCAGATAACAGTATTGAAGTCCGTCTGAAGTATAATCTACTTTATATTGTCCAATAATTGTTATTTCTTCATTAATCTGAGGATAATCTTCTGGAAAAATGTGGTTTCCCTGCCAGACAAATTCAATTCCTTGCTGACAACAAGCAGTTGCATCTGGAATTAAAATGGCAAAATAGTTTTCGCCTGTGTTTTCGTTTGTAAAAACATTAAAAAGACCGCTTATTTTAATTGTTTTGTTTAAATAATATTCAGGTTCAATGAGCATATTAAAAACTTCAGAGTAAATCATAGTTGCGCTCATCTTAGTTAAATCTAAATCAATTTTTCCGGTTTCAGAAGAAAGATTTTTAATAGAGTCTTTTAATTCATCTTGAGTAGGGAGATTTGGCATATCAAGAAGAAGGGGACTCTTACTTGGATTTTTATTTTTGCTGCAAGAGATTAATAAAAAAGTCAAAATAGAGATAAAAATAAGTTTTTTCATTTTATTTCCTGAATTTTCCTGCAATTGAACAGATTATAAAAGCAAAAATATCAATTGCAACAATAGTAGCACCAACCGGAGTTCCAGCAAGAATGGAAAGTAAAAGTCCAATTGTAGAGCAAACTGTAGAGAAAATCACAGAAAAAATTGTAACAGATTTAAAACTTCTGAAAATTCTCATTGCAGAAAGGGCTGGAAATATTAGCAGGGCAGAAATTAAAAGTGAGCCTACAAGATTCATTGCCAGAACTATTATTATTGCTGTTACAATTGAAATTGTAAGGTTGTAAACATTTACAGGGGTTCCTGCGGCCTGGGCAAAATCTTCATCAAAAGTAAGGGCAAATATTTTATTGTAAAATAAAAGGTAAAAAACAATTACAAGTATGGAAAGAACAATACAAAGCCAGACTTCTGATTTTTTGAGTGTTAAAATGGATGTAGAACCAAAGAGTGTAGAACAAACATCACCAGTTAAATTTGAAGAAGTTTTAAAAATATTCATTAGCAAATAACCAATGGCCATGGCTCCAACGCTAATCATTGCAAGATATGCGTCTCCCTGAATTTTTTTTCCACTATTTTTTCTTCGCAAAAGTAAAATTGCACTTATAACTGTTACAGGAAGAACCAAAAACATATTATTAGTCAAATTTAAAACAGTTGCTACTGAAATTGCACCAAAAGCTACATGGGAAAGTCCGTCACCAATAAAAGAAAGTCTTTTTAAAACAAGGGTTACTCCCAGAAGTGAAGAACAAACTGCTATTAAAACTCCTACAATAAAAGCGTATCTTACAAAAGCAAAAGAAAAGTAAGTCTGTAAATTTTCTAACATTGATTTTCCCTCCATGCAAGAAATTCATCTTTTGTACCAAAAAATATTTCATCGCCTATGTTCAAAACATGACTGGGATATTTTTTTGTAGCTTCTAAATCGTGGGAAATCATAACTATTGTAATTCCCTTAGAATTAAGATTTTTGATTAAAGAATACATTTCTTCTGTGGCATTTGGATCAAGCCCGGTAACCGGTTCATCTACGAGTAAAAGATTTTGGGTTGCACATAAAGCTCTTGCTAGTAAAACTCTTTGCTGCTGTCCGCCGGAAAGTTCTCTAAAAGGTCTTCTTTTAAGATGTAAAATCCCCATTGTTTTCATATTATCTTCTGCCATTTTTTTCTGTTTTGCAGAATAGAATGGTCTGTATCTTGCTTGAGCCTGACATCCTGAAATCACAATTTCACCTGCATTTGCTGGAAAATCTCTTTGGATTTCAGTTGCCTGGGGCAGGTAACCAATTTCTGACTGAATGAACCCCTTTCCTTTTACAATTTCACCAGAAACAGGTTTTAATAAACCCAAAAGAGTTTTTAATAAAGTTGATTTTCCTGAACCATTTTCTCCTACTATATAAAGGTAATCACCTTCATTTAGAGTGAAATTTAACCCGCTTACAATTGTTTTTGAGTTGTAGCCCACAGAAAGGTTCTTACAATCTAATAATGTCATTATTCCAAAGCCTTCTTAATATTTGTTAAGTTTGCATACATAGTTGCAAGATATGTTTTTCCATTAAATGCTTCTCTTAAGCTTGTACTTTGAAGAGAATCAACAACATAAATATCAGCAAATTTGTTATTTGAGTTATAAATTATGGTTTTTGCCAGTTTTTTATCTGAACTTTCAGTTACTAAAACTGCTTTTGCGTCAATTTCTGAAACTTTATTTGAAAGATAAGAGACTGTTTCAAAACTGGCTTCTGTTTCTGCAGAACATCCTTTAAAAGCTGCATAATATTTAATTCCGTAATCATCAAAAAGATATTTAAAAGGAAAACGGTCGCAAATAATTACAGTGTCTTTTGGCATGGCCTTTATATCTCTTTCAAAACTTAAATCCAGAGCATTAAGTTTATTCATATAATCTGCAAATCTTCTGTTGTATAAATCTTGATTTTCGGGGTCGGCTTTTATTAATGCTTCTGATATTGCCTTAACACAAATTTTTGCATTTTTTACCGAAAGCCATACATGTTCGTCGTATTCTATTTCCTCATCCTCATTGTCATTTTCGCAGGAATCTGGGCTGGATTCTTTACAGTCGCCAATAAAAGATTCTTCCTCTTTAAGATTATTTTTAAGAATATCCATAAGATTTAATACAAGCATGTTTTTATTATTTGCCTGAGCTAAAGCATCTTTTACCCAATAATCTGATTCTCCGCCTACATAAATGAAAATATCTGCATTGGAAATTTGACTGATTTCAGCTACAGAAGGCTGATAACTATGTAAGTCAATTCCGTTTTTTACAAGTAAAGTTAAGATTTTATTATCTGGAGTGTTGTTATCGCTATAAGAAAGATTATGTGTCCATTCAAAAAGTGGAAAGATTGTAGTAACAATTTTTAGTTTATCAGAAAAATCTCCATGTTTTGCCTTACAAGATGTAAAAATAAGTAAAATACATAATAGACTTGTGAAAAATGATTTTTTTATGAAGTTCATTTTATTTATCCTTGTTTTATTGATTTTCTTTATTTTTGCTGCACTCTTTACAAGTGCCGTAAAGGGTTGTTTCTCTCTTATTGATAGTAAATCCAACCTGACTTTTCAGATTTTCAATTAAATTTTCTGCTAAATCATTTGTCATATGAAAGATTCTTCCACATTTATTACAAGAAAGGTGTATATGATTTAGACATTCCAAATTATCATAGTATTGAAAAAATGCTTCTCTAGAACCAACTTTGTTAGATCTTTTTACTTTCTTTAATTTTTCTAGTTCAGCAAGATTTCGGTATAAAGCACTTCTGCTAATATTCTGGGAAGACAAGGCCTCTTCAATCTGATTTACAGAAAAAACTGTGTCAGAATGTTCTTTTAGAAAAGTTAATAAAATATTTCTTTGTTCTGTTGAATAAACCATATTAATTTGCGACTAAATTGCAAATTGATTAAATAATAAATCTGGTATAATGTCAATCAGCTTTAATTACAGGGGTTCCGCATTATTGCGCGGTTTTGAATCACGCAACCGTGACTGGGAGCCAAAAAATCGGATTTTTGTTTATAATGCAGAAGCCCTGGCTTTAATTAGTTCGAATTTCGAATTTTAATTCAGGGGTTAATAAAACCCCTGAAAACGGCCGAGTCAAGGGCTTGAACGAAGTGTCCCTTGACCGGACG
>CAMGTC010000161.1 GCA_946061765.1 uncultured Treponema sp. | reverse complement strand
GCGCGGTTTTGAATCACGCAACCGTGACTGGGAGCCAAAAAATCGGATATTTGTTATTCCTGTGTTTTAATTCACTGACTGAGTTTTTATTTTTTGCCCATTCATATCATATAAAGTAACAAGACTGTTTTCGTAAATTGCAAATCCTGCAGGAGAATCTTCTTTTGGAAGACTGATAGAACCTGGATTACAGATTAAAATATCTTCAGCATTTTTCTCCAGAAGCTGAATGTGGCTGTGACCATATAAAATTAAGGCTGGTTTGTTTACAAGAATTTTTTTACTGGCGCTTTCGCAGGCTTTTGGGAGTTTTCCATTGTTTAAAAGTGGAGCGTAGATATGACCGTGACTAGCAAAAATTGTAACGCCTTCATCTATTATCTGAAAGTAGTCGCTCATAAGTGGAAAGTTTAAAACCATCTGATCAACTTCGGCATCGCAGTTTCCTCGGCAGGCAATAATTTTACTGGCCAGGGAATTTAACTTTACTGCAAGTTCTTTTGGATTGTGGCCCTGAGGGAGCGGATTTCTTGGGCCGTGGTATAGTAAATCTCCTAAAAGAAGGAGTTTATCGCAATTATATGAATTAAAATAATCGACAATTTTTTCAAAAGCTGTAAGTGAACCGTGAATATCAGAACAAATTAAGTATTTCATAAATCTAGTTTAGCAGAGATAAAAAAATATAACTATAAAGCCAGAAAAAAAGATCTACTTTTGACTGTATTTTTTTAATAATTGGTTAACAAGATTTAGGTTTTTTTTTTGTCTTTTACCCATTGGGGAGCAATTAAGTCGTTTTTGGGTGGATCACCTGTTAATCTGTGAATTACCATTTTTGGAGGAATTATTTCTAGAGCTTTTTCAATAAGTTCATAATAATCCTTTTGACTTAAAGTAGGAAAATTTCCTTGCAGATAAAGATTTTCAAATTTACTGTTTTTTAAGATGTAGAGTACGGTGATTTTAATACCATCACTTCCTGCATGGATTACCCTTTTTACACTTTTTATCATCTGTTGCTGATTTTCAATTCCCTGGGGAAAATCAGGATTTGGAAGTCCAAAAATTAAGTGTGTTACAACGTGGATTTTTTTGGATGCCTGGTGCAGGGCGTTTACGGTCTGGTCGTAAATGAAACTTTCGTAGGCACGGTTAAAATATCTGGCAGTATCATCATTTTCTGTCTGAAAACCTAGTTCAACCTGGACAAATGTTTTTTCTGCAAGCTGACCAAGAATTTCAAGCATTTCTTTGGAAAAACAGTCGGGGCGGCTTCCAAGGGCCAGTCCAATTACTCCTTCTTGAGCAAGAGCTTCTTCCCACTTGGCCTTTAGTTCCTGAGGATTTCCGTAGGTGTTTGTAAAATTCTGAAAATAGACTATGTATTTTCCATCATTTATTTCAAAGTCTGGATTTTCTGAAAGGAGTTTTTTATTTTTTCTGGAAAACTTACTGTTTACCAGTCTTTTTGCTATTTGAACCTGTTCTGTTATAGAAAGATTCTTTTTGGGTGTAAAATCTCCGCTGCCATTTGCTGAACAAAAGCTGCAACCTCCCTTACTTTTGCTGCCATCTCTATTGGGACAAGTGCAGCCTGCATCTAAAGAGATTTTGTATACTTTTTGACCAAATAAATCTTTGTAGAAATTGCTTACAGAAATCAATTTTTAGTTATCTTCTGACTTGAGAAAGTCCTCTTTTGAATTGGGGAATTCTTGCACAGGTGATAGTGTCCCAACCGCTTCTGTCGCCACGCTGTAAGAAATGATAGCCAACCCCTGCAATCATTGCACCGTTATCGCCACAAAGTTTTAAAGGTGGGAAAATACAATTAATATCTGTTCTTTCAGCGAGCATTGCTCTAAGTCTGGAATTAGCCGCAACACCACCACCGCAAACTACTGTTTTTAGGCCTGTATCATCAACTGCTTTTAATAATCTTGAAACTAATGTTTTTATTGCAGTTTCCTGGAAGGCGGCGCACATATTTTCTGTAGAATGTTCATAACCTTCCTGCCAGAATTGGTCGCACTGGTGAATTACAGCAGTTTTTAAACCGCTAAAAGAAACATCATATTTATGTTCAACTTCATCAAGTTTAGGAACAGGAAAACGGGCAGCTTTTGGATCACCTTTTTTAGCAAGGTTATCGATGATAACTCCTCCCGGATAACCCCAGCCATAATATTTGGCAACTTTATCAAAAGCTTCTCCCACAGAATCATCAACTGTGGTACCAAGTATTTCAAGGTCATCAAAATTATTTACTTTACAAATAATGGAATGTCCACCGCTAACTAAAAGTCCAAGGAAGGGATATTCTACACTTGTTTGTAATTGAGCAGCATATAAATGTCCCAGCATATGATTAATTGCAATAAAAGGTTTGTTTTTTGCCCAGGCAAGAGTTTTTCCAAAGGTAAAACCAACCATTAAAGATCCCATCAAGCCAGGTCTGTTTGTAGCCGCAATTGCATCAACCTGGTCTAAAGTCATATTTGCTTCGGCCAGGGCTTGTTTTACAACTGGGAGAATCCATTCAACGTGTTTTCTTGACGCAATTTCTGGAACAACCCCCTTGTAAATCTGATGAAAAGGAATCTGAGTTGCAACAACATTACTTAAAATAGTTTTTCCATCTTCTACAATGGCACAGGCAGTTTCATCACAGCTGGATTCAATTCCTAATACTTTCATCTAAAACCTCTATAAATAAAGCAATTATTTTCTATTATTAAATTAAATAGTTCTTTCTAGCCTTGCTTGGCCCTGCTTGTACTTACAAGACTAAATGTATAACCTTTCTCTTTTAATTCAGGGTAGAGTTCTACAAGAATAGCAGGAAGAAAATCTCCACTCCAAACATGTCCAATCATTATAACGCTTCCGTTTTTGTTGGCATAGTCCAGGCCTTTTTCCAATTCGGAAAGTACATTGGCCCTTGTTTTTGTATTGTCCAAGAAAATATTTCTTTCGTAGTAGGTATAACCCAATTCATGGGCTACATATGGAACCTGGGTATCTTTGTTAGTTCTGCTGTCCAAAAAATAAATTCCTTCCTGCGAAGCTACTCTTAAGATTATTTCCATTTTCTGGGCATCTGCTGTAATGGCTGAACCTTCGTGATTATTAAAACCTGCAATTGGACCAATCTGATTTATATTTGTAAATAAAGTACTTTTTATCTGATCTTCATCCATATCTGGAGTAATTGCACCAGGTCCTGGATTTACATTGGAATTAATAGATTGCATTGGCTGGTGTAAAATCAGTTCTTTTCCTGGGGTATTTCTTACTCTTTTTGCAGATTCAACAGAATATGTAATTTGAGGTAAAACTGCAATAGTAACAGGGAAAGGTAAATCAAGAAATTTCTGAAGATGATTAAGATTTTGTCCGCCATCATCAAATACAAAAATCAACTGGGCAGAGCCTACTGCCTTTGGAAAATTGTGATCACTTTTTTCGGGGCTGATAGCTGGAGTTTTTTTATTTTCACTTTCAGTTTTTTCAGGCTTGGCGGCTTTTTGTATATTTTCTTTTTCTGCCTGATTTTCTATAAGTTGAGGTGTTTTTACAACTTTAGGGCTTTCTACTTTAGGACTTTCGCCATTTTGTAAAGCAGGCTTTTTCTCTGAATTTTTTGCTTCAGGACTTTCTTCTGTTTTTTTTACGCTTTCATTTTTCTGAAGATTCTGATTTTCCAGTTTATCTTTTTTATCGCCATTACTTTCAGGCTGATTTTGTTTTTTACTTGAATTATCTTGAGACTTTGCAGAAGGTTTTTCTTTAATATCATCGAATCTTTGTGTAATATCTGTTACAGCAGGATCTTTTGTTTCAGAATTTGCAATTGTAGTTACCAGCAAAATGCTTATGCAGACCGAAATAATTACTGCACAGAAGATAATAATCTTATAGGCAGGAATATGAACCTTTCCTTTTGAAAGTTTTACTTTTGAGGTTTTTTTTGATTTTGTTTTTGAAGATGATTTTTTTTGAGCCATAATTTCTATTTAGACGGTCTAATTTTAGTCTTTTCTTTGACATATTTCAATAAATAATCTATTGTTAACCAAGTTGTAACTTTATCAGAGGAATTATTATGTACATTACTTGTCTTGATCTTGAAGGTGTTTTGGTTCCAGAAATCTGGATTGCTTTTGCTGATGCTGTTGGTATTCCAGAGTTGCGTAGAACAACTCGTGATGAACCAAATTATGATAAATTAATGCAGTTTAGACTGGGTATCTTAAAAGAACATGGTTTAGGTCTTAAAGAAATTCAGGATACAATTAAAAAAATAGATCCAATGCCAGGTGCTAAGGATTTCTTAGATGAATTAAGATCTATCTGTCAGACTATTATTATTAGTGATACTTTTAGTCAGTTTGCCGCCCCTCTTATGGAAAAACTGGGACAGCCAACTATTTTCTGTAATACACTTGAAGTTTCTTCTTCTGGAGAAATTACAGGATATAAGATGCGTTGCGAAAAAAGTAAATTAACCACTGTAAAAGCTCTTCAGTCAATTGGCTATGACACAATTGCTTCTGGAGATAGTTTTAATGATTTGGGAATGATTCAGGCTTCTAAAGCAGGTTTCCTTTTCCGTTCAACAGAGCAGATTATTAAAGATTATCCACAGTATCCTGCATATACAGAATACAGTGAATTATTAGGAGCTATCAAAAAAATAATTAATTCTTAGTTATTTTTAAAGAATTATTGTAATTATAGATTATAATTAGCCAGAATATTTTTTAGATTATTTATATCAGTCACATTATAAAGGAGGATATGATATGAAAAAGATAATTTTAGCAGCAATTTTAGCTGTAGGAATGGTAAGTTCTACATTTGCATTGAATTTAAGTCTTGGAGTTAAAGGTCTCCTTGGTGCTAACGTTGGAACTTCTGTAGATGGCGCTATTGCAGATGTTACATCAATTGCAGGAGATCCAGAAGCTCGTACTAATTTCTTGTACGGTGGTGGAGCTTATGTTGATTTTAGCTTACTTGGACCTTTAGGACTTCAGCTTGGTGCTAATATTGGACAGAATAAAGTAACTGTTACTGATGATGCAGGAAATGAAGTTTCAACTTATAAAGAGTTATTACTTGATATTCCTCTTTTGATTTGGGCAGATTTAAAACTTGGTCCTATTGGTTTAGGTCTTGGTATTGGTCCAAACCTTTCTTTCTCTTTGGGAACAGATTATTCAATTGCAGGTGCTACAGAAGCTGTAAAAGAACTTTTACCAGAAATTAGCGTAAACAAAGCAGTTTGGGGTATTACAGCTGGTGCTAATGCTAAAATCTACTTTAACAAACATTTAGGTTTAGTAGCTGGAGGATCTTATACTCTTGATTTACAGAAAAAGGAAATCAATTTAGCTACAATACAGGCTGGTCCACTTATTGAATTTAAGAGAAGTGTTCTTTATGCAAACTTAGGACTTGAATGCAAAATTTTCTAGTTTGAATTTAATTTGACTTAAGAAAAAGGGAATTTTCCAATTGGAAAATTCCCTTTTTTATGTCTAAGTGATTTTTATTTACACAAAAGTAAAAGTCCTTCTACAATTGCCTTGTGTTCTTCTGGGGCAATTCTTTGGTACAAGGTATCAGGATTATCTCCTGGCAGAACAGGAACTTTTTTCTGAATCAGAATTTTGCCACCATCACACTGGCTGCTAACCAAATGGATTGTACATCCACTTTCTTTTTCGCCGGCTTTTAAAACTGCTTCGTGAACATGGTGTCCCCACATTCCAACTCCACCGAATTTTGGTAAAAGGGCTGGGTGCAGATTAATAATCATATCCTTGTAAGTTTCAAGAATTTGACCGGATAAAACTGTAAGCCATCCTGCCTGAACTATGGCCTGTGCTTTATAATCCTGACAGATTTTTAAAACTGCATTAGACACAGCAAGTCTTTTTTCATCACGGCTGGCTGCCATAGCTTTTTCTTTACCCATAACGCTGTAAGGACTGGTAATTGCTGACGGAATATTTGAGATTTTAGCTCTTTCCAGGGCATAAGCATCTTTGTGGTCACTAATTACACAAACAATTTCATAAGGACAATCTGAATTAGATTTTTGATAATCAATTAAGGCCTGGAGATTTGTGCCGCCACCACTAACCAGGACAACTGTTTTAAGTTTATTCATAGGCTAAATTTATAAAATGTAATAGCTAAAATCAAGACTAAGAGTGAAAAAAGTATTATATTAGTACTAATTAGCCCGAAATTCGAGTTTTTTGAAAATTAAACATAAAATTGATTCTGCAAAAAAAATCGAGACTTAAAATAGATGGCGAAATTTAAGCCATCTATTTTAAACGTTTAATTATGAAAATACGGGAAGAAAGAAAAAGGCTGGGCAAAGGCATTATAATCGCTTTTCCGTAATGTTGGTGCGAAGGAGTGGGGCGTGGTTCAAAAAGGCTCTTTT
>CAMGTC010000160.1 GCA_946061765.1 uncultured Treponema sp. | reverse complement strand
TCCTTATAAAAAAAGATAAACTTTACCTTATTCATTTTTATTTTCCGACTCTTCAGAAGTTATTAATTCAGGCTCAGAAGGATAAGTAATTTTGCAGTAATAATCATTAAAAACTCTTATTACTAAAATCTCTTTATCCTTTACAGTCATAAGTGTAATTTTACCCTCTTCTGTAATTTGTCCTGCATTTTTAAGAATTTCCTCTTCATATTCTGGAGAAAGTTCTTCTTCCAGCCAGTAGAAATTATTATTTTTTCCAGCAAAAATCATAATCTCTTTTTTCTGGTAGAAAAGCTGAACAGGAATATTATCAAGAAGAATCATTTTTACAATTTCATCTTCATTTGAATTATAGAAAATTACCTCTTCTGATTTTGAAGGATTTTCCCCGGAATCTGGATTTTTAATATAACGCAGATCAACACCCCCGTTATCGTCATAATCCCAGGAAGCAATTCTTCCATTATTTCCAAGAAATTCTTCTGTATATTCACTAATAGCATTTGCATTTCTATCAATTCTTACTTCTTTAAGATAGATATTTTGAGACTCTGCTACAGTACTAAATACCTGACTGATAAGACTATTATCTTCGTATTTTATATCTTCTTGAGGATTATAAATATCATAATATTCTGAAGTTTCAAAATAACCGTCAAAATCCTGATCAACTAAACGTGTAAAGGGAAGACCACTTTCAAAATCACAGTAAGCATACTGTTTATTATCTTCAAAAAACTTTGCAAATTTTAACTGCCCCTGTAAAAGTGTATATTCAATCACACTATTATAACGTTCAGTAATTGGCAAAGTTACACATACAGTTTTTGTCATTAGTTCAGACTGGCTTAAAGTAAACTGGTCATTATCCACTTCAGGAATATAAAATTCAAAAGAAGCATTTTCACTGTCAGAATAAGAAATGTCATAAAAAGAAATATATGGATCTGCAATTACAGAAACTGGAGCAAAAATAAAATCATCATAAAGAAAATCAAAACGACAATCTTCATCATTAAATTTTATTGTTTTAACAGCTGGAAAAGCTCCATACTCAATAGAAACAGAAGGTTTTGAATAAATTATATTCTGTGCAAGGCCATAATCAAAAGTGATTGTTAAATCTTTTACGTCATCATTATCAGCATCATAAGCAGCCTTTATTGGACGGCCCAAAGAATAATCAACTACAAATTCACTCTGTAAATCCGAATCGCAATCAATAAATAACCTGCCGTTAAATTCATTTAACTTTTCAATTAAAATTTTAATAGCTGAATCTTCCGTCAAAGTTTTAGACAGTACTTCCAATAAATCAAGATTAATTTCATTTTTAGAATTATCAAAAAATTTTTCTACGGCTTCTGTCTGGCTGTAATAATTATTTGATAAAGCAAGAATGGCAAAAAGAGGACTGTTGATATTTCCTTTTGCAGCAATTGCAGAAATCAAACGATTTTTTAAATCATCCTGAGCAAAAAAGGCAGCATAAATTTCCAGTTCAGAATTAGCATTGTAATCAGGATATTTTGCAAGATAAGAATTAGCAATTACAGTTAACAATTCACTGTCATATTTTGAACTTTCACCAGCAAGATAAGCATTTTTTTTAATCATTAATTCATAAAGGAAAAAGATATTTTCAAAACGCTGGTCAGAGGAATAAACTCTTCTGGAAGAATTTATTTTGAGCCTTGCCTGCTTGTAAGAATCTAAAGTTGCTATTCTATAATAATTTTTGATTCTTATTATTTCGGCATCTGCTGAAAATATAAAAGGTTTTGCATCAAGGACAGACAATGATTCTTTGTAATAACCAGAATCACTTAACAAATCGGCATATAAAATTCTAGCCCCTGTCTGAGAATAAGAAATCCAGTTATTTTTTTCAAAAGCCTCTTTTATAATTTTAATTACTTCGTTTCTGCTATGCCCCAAATTAATTTTTGCGGTAGCTTTGATATAAATTAAATCAGAAATTGAATCATCATAAGAAAGACCAAGTTCAGCCTGATTCAAAGCATTCTGCCAGTCCTTACCAATCATACAGGATTCAGCAAGTTTATAACAACGTATAGCAGTATTTCTATTTGCACTTGTAGCAGAATTCTGGGCTGACAAAAACTCTGTAAAAAAAACAAAAAGAAAAAATAAAAATAAGACAGCTTTTTTCATAACAAATCCATATAAATCAGTCTTTTACAAACCAATTATCATAACCAAATATTCCACCTGCAAGACAAAGAATATCTTGTCCGTCAGAATTCAATTTTTGAACAAGCGGAATATAAGCTCTTTCCTCTTCACTTACATGCCAGTTAGAAAAAACTTCCGAAACTTTCTTATAACTTCCATTTTTACATTTAATCTGGTCATCCAGCTGAAGATTCCTTACACAAACAGGAAGTTCCTTTATTGTAAAGGAGATTTTTTCTTTAGCAGAAAACTCAAATTCGTAAAACTCACCTTTTTTTTCTACATTTAAAGAACCAAAAGGAAAATTATAAATTCCACTTTCTTCTATTATAACAAAAAAAACTAAATCTGTTTTGCTTTTAACAAACTTTTTTACAAAAAGCCTATTATTTTTAATATGAATCTCTAAATCCCTGTAATACTTCGAAAAAGAAGCATCTTCCTGTATTTTATTCAGGCTATTAATTAATTCTTCCAAAAAAGCATTTGGAATACGGGAATATTCAGAAAAATGGTTACACATATAAAGTAAAAGTCTTTTTTTTAATCCCTGACACTCCAGATTAAAGGAGGATAAATCATAAGAAGCATAATCACTTGTAAAAGTAATATTTTTTTTCAGTTCTAAAAGTTTTTCTTCTACAATTTCAAAATCTTCACAAGCCCTTAAAGCATCATTTTCAAGACCTTTTTTCCAGCCGGCAAAATTTTTGTCCAAAAAAGGAATTAACTCAAGCCTTATTCTATTTCTAAAATAATCAGTATTAAAATTTGTAGAATCAGTTCTGTAACTTATTTGTTGCACAGAAAGATAGTCTTCAATATCCTGTCTGCTAAGATTTAAAAGGGGCCTTAAATATTTATTTCGTAAAACTGCAATTCCCCTCAAGCCCTGACAAGAAGCCCCTTGAAAAAAACGCATTAAAAGGGTTTCGTAATTATCATTTTGATTATGGGCTAAACACAAATAATCCAGATTTTTTGAATCAATAAAATTATCAAAAACCTTATATCTTAAAAACCTGGCAGCTTCTTCAATCCCCATTTCTCTTTCTTTTGCCAGATTAAAAACCTGCCCTCTATCTAATTCAATCAGATTAAATTCTACCCTTTTATTTTTCCTTTTAAGCTCTTCACAAAGATTTTTTACAAATTCAACATCTCCACAAGTTTCTTCATCTTTACGAATAAAATGATTAACAGTAATAACATAAAGGGGAATGTCCAAAGGAGTTAAAATATTACAAAGTGAAAGTAAAAGAGAAACAGAATCCGCGCCGCCCGAAACTGCAGCCCCAATCTTTAGATTTTTGCCGGGAGAGAGAGTTTTTTTTAAACAGCAATATTTATTTAAGCAATCAAGAACTTTTTCTTCAAATTCAATTTTATCCATAAAAAAAGGCCGTCTATAAAATAGACAGCCTTATTATACACTAAATAAAATGTATTTTCGATACTATTTGCGAGCTGGAGAAACAGTAACTAAAGGAAGTTCCATATCTGTAAGAACTTCAACATTATCAGGAAGTTTCAAATCCTTTACGCGTAAAGCTTCACTTGCATTAATTCCAGAAATATCTGCTTCGATTGTTTCTGGTAAATCTGCAATAGCAGCCTTGATTTTAATTTCGTTATTTCTTTCTTTCTTAAATCCACCTTTAAGAACACCAGCTGGAGTTCCTTTGTAGTGAATCTTAATTTTCATTACTAATTTTTCATTTGCATCTGGTGCAAAGAAATCAGCATGTAATACTTTATCATTTCTGATATTGTATTCTACATCTTTAATCAAAGCTAATGATTCTTTTCCATCAACTTTCAAAGTAATAGATGTTGTTGGAGTGATTGTTCTCCAAATCTTGTTAAATTCTACTTCGCCAACTTCGATAGATGTAGCCTCACCTTTTGAATTGTAAACAACGGCAGGGATACGTCCTTCTTTGCGAAGATTTTTAGCAGCTGTTTTACCAGTTGTTGTACGTGTTTTAGCATCGATTGTCTGCTTACTCATTTTCTTAAAGCTCCTTATATCTCTAAAATGTCTGTAAAATATATCAAATTTCCTATTTTTATTCAATATTTAGGAGGGGTAAGTCTCCCCCTCGCTCCCAAGTCCTCGCAAAGCTCCGGGCTTGTCCGCTACCCCCTCGCCTGGCAGGGGCCTGTTTTTGAGCTCTGCGGCGCCTTCGCTCGCTAACTTTGCCCTCCCTGGCAAAGTTTCCCTAAAATTGTTGCGCCACTGCTCGCAATTTTAGGGCCGCTCTCTCCGGTTCGAATCCTACGGGGATAGTGAGAATTTATTTAAATACGACCGGTCAAGGCACGCTTCGCTCAAGGCCTTGAGTCGCTCGTTTTCAGGGGTTGTATTAACCCCTGAATAAAAAAACTTCCTCTGCAATGAGGAAGTTCTTTCTACTGGGTCGACAGGATTCGCCGCGACTCTCAAAAACTTCCTGTTTTTGAGCTCTGCGACGCCTTCGCTCGCTAACTTTGCCCTCCCTGGCAAAGTTTCCCTAAAATTGTTGCGCCACTGCTCGCAATTTTAGGGCCGCTCTCTCCGGTTCGAATCCTACGGGGATGATGAGAATTTATTTTAAATAAAAAAAAACTTCCTCTGCAATGAGGAAGTTCTTTCTACTGGGTCGACAGGATTCGAACCTGTGAAATGACGGCACCAAAAGCCGTTGTCTTACCACTTGACGACGACCCAATTTTTACTTTTTGAGGAGATTTATTAGCCTCAAAAAGTATATTCATTCTACAATATTTTTGAGAAATATTCTATATGATTTTCAAGAAAATAAAGACTAATATTTATTTTTTTTATTATTAGTCTTCAGCAGAGCCAGTTTCAACGTGACCAGCATTATATTCTGCTAAAATTTTATCCTGAAGTTCAGTTCTAAATTCAGGACTAATTGGATGTGCTACATCCTTATAATCACCACTAGCAGTTTTTCTGCTTGGCATAGCAATAAACAAACCGCTTTTGCCTTCAATAATTTTTACATTATGAACTACAAAGCAATTGTCAAAAGTAATAGTAACGTAAGCTCTAAGCTTACCTTCATCCTCAACTTTTCTAATTCTTAATTCGGTAATCTGCATAACATTCCTCCGCAAAAATTAACGCATCTTAAAAAATACTTACAAGTTTACAATTCCAAGTTTCAGCCAGCAAACTACACACAGCATCACCTTGTTGTTTTGAAGTAAACACACCATAAACAGTTGACCCTGAACCTGACATTTCAGCAAAACAACAACCGTTTTTTCTTAAGGCCTCTAACCCCTGCTCAACCTCATTTAGAGATTTTGCAATAACAGATGTAAATGTGTTTTTAAAACTCCAGTCGGTTATAGGGCTATTATAAATAGACTCCAGTTCCGAATAATCTGGACAAGTAATTTTCTCTCCCTCCAAAAATGCTTCATCAACCAATTTATAAGCTATTTTAGTAGATGATGCTTGTTTCGGAAAAAGTAACAACAAAAACAAGTCGTTACGTGGCCTTATTTTTTCTATTTTTTCCCCTCTGCCAGAAACTAAAGCACAAGCCCTACCTTCTTGATCGCAGTGTAAAAAAAAGAAAACATCACATCCGACTTTAGAAGCAATTAAATCTAATTGTTCTAAAGAAAGCGAAACACCACAAATTTTTTCAAGCATTCTTATTAATGTAGCAGCATCAGAAGAACCTCCCCCCAAGCCGCCGCCTGCAGGAATATTCTTTTTTATCTGCACTAAAATCGAAGGTACTTTTACCGACAAGTCTGTCATTTCAAGTACTTCGCAAAATGCTTGATACGCAGATGTAAGTGTATTATTTTCAGGGAACTCCATTTCTTCGCAAGAAATTTTACACTCCCCTTTGGAGTTTTCCTGCAATTCAGGATTCCATCTAACAACTAATTCATCATATAAATTAATTGTCTGAAAAATACCCTGAATGTTGTGAAATTTACACCCATAGATATCTTGAGATTTTGGAAAAACCTCCAATCCAAAGTTAATTTTGGCATAAGCCCTTGCGCAAATTTCAGCAATCATCCTAATTAAATTATACTATGTTTTATTTCAAAGTCAATTTTTTAGATTTTTTTTAATTAGTTCGAATTTCGAGTTTTTAATTGGTAATGCATAAAATTGATTTTTATAATCGTATTTGCATTATGAAAAGACTGCCAGTCAGAAAGCGTCTGTCAAAACCGCTACCGCCTGCCTGACGGCAGTCAGGGCGTTGCTACATTCGCAAGTCGGCAAGGAAACTACC
>CAMGTC010000159.1 GCA_946061765.1 uncultured Treponema sp. | reverse complement strand
TTACGTGTTCGCTTGCGCGAACGTTTTGTAAATCCTCAGTTGTTGAAACAACTTGTGGTTTACAAAATAAAGGAATGTTTAAAATAGATGGCTTAAATTTCGCCATCTATTTTAAGTCTCGAGTTTTTTGCAAAAACTCTTTTTATTTACGTGTTCGCTTGCGCGAACGTTTTGTAAATCCTCAGTTGTTGAAACAACTTGCGGTTTACAAAATTAAAGAATGTTTAAATTGAATGGCTAAAATATCGCCATTCAATTTAATTTAGAGTTTCTTGCGAAACTCTTATATTGTTAATCAAATATCCTCGGTTGTTGAAACAACCTGCGGTATTTGATTTTAAGGAAGGGGGTAGGTTTTATGGTTGTTCATGTGAATTTAGGTCAGCATAGTTATGATGTTGTTATTGAAAAAGGTATTCTTAGAAAAGTTGATAAGGAATTAAACTTAAATCGAAAAGTTCTGGTTGTTACTGATTGTGGAGTTCCAAAAGAATATGCTCAATTTGTTGCTGGTAAATCAAAGGAAGCTGTAATTGGCCTTATTAAAAGTGGAGAAGATTATAAAAGTCTGGAAAGCTGGCAAAATCTTCTCAAACTTATGCTTGATAATAATTTTACCCGTGGAGATTGTGTTGTCGCAGTTGGTGGTGGAATTGTTGGTGATTTAGCAGGTTTTGTTGCCGCAAGTTATATGCGTGGCATTGATTTTTATAACATTCCAACGACTGTTTTATCTCAGGTTGATTCTTCTGTTGGCGGAAAAACAGGTGTTAATTTTAATGGCGTAAAAAATATTGTAGGAGCCTTTCATCAGCCTAAAAAAGTTTTGATTGATGCAGAGCTTTTAAAAACTCTTCCTAAACGTCAGGTTGCAAATGGTTTATCCGAAGCTCTAAAAATGGCAATGACTTTTGATAAAGATACTGTTGAATTATTTAAAAGTCAGGATCCATTTGAAAATGTAGAACTTTTGGTTCAAAAATCAATAGAAATAAAAGCTCGTGTAGTTGAGGCAGATGAAAAAGAAGGTGGTCTTCGCAGAGTATTAAATTTTGGTCATACTTTGGGTCATGGGATTGAAACAAATTGTGATGAACAATTCTATCATGGTGAATGTGTTGCCCTTGGAATGATTCCCATGTGTTCCGAAAAGGTACGTTCTGAATTAATTCCTCTGTTGGAAAAATTAGGACTTCCTACTTCTTGTAAAATCAGCCTTGATGCTGCTTGTAACGCTATCAAACATGATAAAAAAGCTGGAAAAGATGCAATTCATACTATTTATGTAAATGAAATTGGATCTTTTGAGCAAAAGGATATGTCTTTGCAGGATCTTAGAAGCAAATTAGAAATGGTTGTTGAGAAATAAAAAGTTTTTTTGGAGTTAAATATGAAAAATTCACTTGGAGAAAATCTTACAGTAACAATTTTTGGAGAAAGTCATGGTCCTTATATCGGAATTGTTTTAGATGGTATTACACCCGGAATCCCTGTTGATAATGATTTTATTAATCATCAGCTGGATTTACGTCGTCCAAGTGGAAAAATCTCTACTGCGCGTGTTGAAAAAGATCAATATATTTTAGCCAGCGGAGTTTTTAATGATAAAACTACAGGAACTCCTCTTACAATTTTGATTCCTAATGCTGTTCAGCACAGTAAAGATTACGAAAAGACTGCAATGCTGGCTCGTCCTGGTCATGCAGATTATACAGCCAATGTAAAATATCATGGTTTTCAAGATTATCGTGGTGGTGGACATTTTTCAGGAAGAATTACGGCTGCTTTAGTAGCTGCTGGTGGAATTGTAATTCCTCAATTGGCAAAAAAAGGAATAAAAATAGGAAGTCATATTAAAAGTTGTGGTGGAATTAAAGATCGCGATTTTGAAAATCTTTCTAAAGATATTGATTTTTTGAATGATAGAACATTTGCCGTTTTAGATAATAATCAGGCTGAAAAAATGCATTCATATATGGAAAAAATTGCAGCCGAGGGAGATAGTGTTGGAGGTGTTCTTGAAAGTGTCGTTTCAGGACTTCCAGCAGGTCTTGGAGAACCTTGGTTTGGAACTTTGGAAAGTCAGCTTTCTTATGCTCTTTTTAGCGTTCCTGCAGTAAAAGGAGTTCAGTTCGGGGCTGCATTTGATTTAGTTGATCATAAGGGCAGTGAATTTAATGATTCATTTAGAATGGAAGATGGTAAAGTTGTTACAAGTACAAATAATAATGGCGGAATTAACGGTGGAATTTCAAATGGAATGCCAATCATTTTTAGATGTGCTGTAAAACCAACCCCTTCTATTTATAAAGAACAGGACACAATCAACATGGTAAGTAGAGAAAATGCAAAACTTCAGATTCAAGGACGTCATGACCCTGCAATCATTCATAGGGCCAGAGTTGTTGTTGACAGTGTAACAGCCTTAGTTTTGTATGACGTTCTCTTAGGTCGTTATGGTAGTGATTATTTTATTGATGGGGGCAATTAATATATGGAATATGGATTAATTGGAGAACATTTAGGTCATTCATTTTCAAAAGATATACACAATCTTATTGGGGATTATGAATATGAACTTAAAGAAATAGCTCCTGATAAATTAGATGATTTTATGAAAGCCCATGTTTTTAAGGCAATCAATGTGACAATTCCATATAAAGAGGCTGTAATCCCTTATCTGGACGAAATTGATGAATCAGCCCGACTGATAGGTGCTGTAAATACAATTGTAAATAAAAATGGAAAGTTACATGGCTACAATACAGATTTTTACGGAATGAAATCTCTTTTAGAAAAAATTTGCCTGAGTGTAAAAAATAAAAATGTTTTGATTTTAGGAACTGGGGGAACCAGTAAAACGGCTAGAGCCTTGGTTGAATCATTGGGGTGTGCTTCGGTTGTAAAAGTAAGTAGAGGTGGGGGACAGACCTCTAAGAAAACTAAGGGGACAGACCTCGAGAAATATCATGGGGGACAGACCCCAAAATTTTGTGAACATGGGGGACAGACCCCTGACCAGATTATTTCCTACCAGGAAGCAGAAAAACTAAAGGAAACAAATATTATAATCAATACAACTCCTTGCGGAATGTTTCCAAAAAGTGATAATCAACCAATCAGTCTGGAATATTTCCCAAAGTTGGAAGGGGTTTTGGATGCAATCTACAATCCAAACTCCACAAATCTAATTTTGGACGCAAAAAAACGTGGATTAAAGGCAGAAGGCGGGCTTTATATGTTGGTTGGCCAGGCTATAAAGGCAGCTGAATTCTTTTTTGATAAAAAAATCGAAAGTCAAAAAGCAGAAAAGATTTTTAACACAATTCTAGGAAGAAAACAAAATATCGTTCTGATTGGAATGCCTGCTTGTGGAAAAACCACTGTAGGAAAAGCAATTTCAAAGCTTCTAAATCGTCAATTAATTGATTCTGATGCAGAAATTGTAAGACAAGAAGGTCGCGAGGTTTCAGAAATATTTGCTTCTGAAGGCGAAAGTTATTTTAGAAAAGTTGAATCTCAGGTTATAGCACAATTAGCAGAAAAAACATCATGTGTAATTTCAACAGGTGGAGGAGCGATTTTAAATCCTCAGAATGTAAATAATCTCAAGAAAAATGGAAAAATCTACTTCATAAATCGCCCTTTGGAAGAATTATTGCCAACTGATGATAGACCAACAGCCAATAGTTCAGAAAAAATCCTTTCCCTTTATGAATACAGGCTTCCAATTTATAAATCTTCAGCAGATTTTGAAGTGAAGGGTGGAATAGGCCCAGAAAAAATCGCAATGCAAATCATTCAGGAAGCAGGTTTGGATGAGGATATCATTTCAGACATCGCTATAATTTCCTCTGGAAATGCTAAAGGACAGGTAAGTGCTCCTCCGTCAAAAAGTTTAGCTCACCGTTCTATAATTTGTGCAGCCCTTTCTGAAGGTCAGAGTGAAATTACAAATATAGAATATTCTCAGGATATTCTTGCAACATTAGATTGTGTAAAAAATCTTGGTGCAAAAGTGGAAACTGGTCCTGATTGGGTAAAGATTTTGGGATTTGGTGGTAAACAGGGGGGACAGACCTCTAAGAATAACAAAAACATCGAGGGGACAGACCTCTCCCATACCGAGGGGACAGACCTCTCCCATCTAATCTTCAATTGTCGAGAAAGTGGTTCCACTCTCCGCTTTTTTATTCCAATGGGCATTTATTTCAGTCAAATCTCAGAATTTTACGGGTCTCCAGTTTTGATGACAAGACCTCAGTCAATTTATGAAGATTTATGTGCAAATAACGGAATCACCTTTGAACGAAATGCGGAAAAAATAATAATCAACACAAATGGTAATTCATTAAAGCCTGGAACTTATGAAATTGCTGGTAACATCAGCAGTCAGTTTATTACAGGACTTTTGTTTATTCTTCCGCTTTTGAAAGAAAACAGTCAGATAAAATTACTTCCTCCGGTGGAAAGTCGCCCTTACATTGATTTAACAATTCAAGCTATGGCCGATTTTGGGGTGGAAGTTAAGTGGAAAGATGAATCTACTCTGCAAATTAAAGGAAATCAAAAATATAAAGCAAAAAACATTGCTGTAGAAGGTGATTATTCTAACTCAGCTTTTCTGGATGTTTTTAATACCCTGGGTGGCGATGTAAAAGTTCAGGGATTAAATAATCACAGTTTACAGGGAGACCGGGTTTATAAAGAAATGTTTGAGCAATTAAAAAAAGGTTGTCCTACTCTGGATATTTCAGATTGTCCAGATTTGGGGCCAATTCTTTTTGTTGTTGCCGCAACTCATAATGGAGGAATTTTTACAGGAACAAAGCGCTTAGCAATAAAAGAGAGTAATCGTGGAAAAATAATGTGTGAAGAATTAGCAAAATTTGGAGTTCAAAGTAATTATTCTGAAAATCAAATTGAAATTCTTAAAAGTCAACTTCACGCTCCAAGCCAGATACTTCATGGACACAATGATCACCGAATTGTCATGGCTTTATCAACTTTACTAACACAGACTGGTGGAAAAATCGATGATGCCCATGCTGTCCAAAAAAGTTTCCCTTCGTATTTTGAAGTAATCAAAAGTTTGGGAATCGAAATTAAAAGATAAAAACAATCTGCCTGGTCAGATTTGTAAATTAAACAGGTTGTAAAACAGGAGAAAACATATATGAATATGGAATTTGAAAGAAAACTTGCAATTCCTGCAGAAGTAAAGGAAGAATTTCCAGTAACAGGAAAAGTAAGCAAAATTGTGGAAAAGAAAAGAGCCGAAGTAAAATCTGTATTTGAAGGCAGGTCAAATAAATTACTTCTAATCATTGGTCCATGCTCAGCAGATAATGAGGATGCGGTTTTAGATTATATGAATCGTCTGGCTAAAGTTCAGGAAAAAGTTCAGGACAAAATTCTTATGGTTCCTAGAATATATACAAATAAACCAAGAACTACAGGAGACGGCTACAAAGGAATGTTACATCAGCCAGATCCAAATTCTAAACCAGATTTATACAAAGGATTGATAGCTTGCCGCCGTATGCATATGAGGGCAGTAGAAGAAACTGGCTTTGTCTTTGCAGATGAGATGCTTTATCCAGATAATTATCAGTATCTTGATGATTTACTCGGTTATGTTGCTGTAGGTGCCCGTTCAGTAGAGAATCAGGAGCATCGTTTGGTTTCTTCTGGAATTGAAGTGCCAGTTGGAATGAAAAATCCAACCTCTGGAGATTATGCAGTTATGATGAATGCAATCCACGCAGCCCAGCATCAACATACATTTATCTACCGTGGATGGGAAGTTCATTCAGAAGGAAATCCTGATACACATGCAATTCTCCGGGGTTCTACAAATAAGCACGGGAATAATCAGCAAAATTATCACTACGAAGACCTTATTCGACTTTGTGATGCTTATGATGAAAGGGAACTTAAAAATCCTGCCTGCATAATCGATACAAATCATTCAAATTCAAAGAAAAATCCTTTTGAACAGCCACGTATTGTAATGGATGTTTTGAATTCATGTGCTCACAATGACAGAATTAAGAAAATTGTTAAGGGTTTTATGATTGAAAGTTACATTGAAGACGGTGCACAGAAAATTGGCGAAGGCTGCTATGGAAAATCAATTACCGACCCTTGTTTAGGTTGGGAAAAATCTGAAAAACTAATCTACGACATTGCAGAAAAGCTTTAATTTGGGAGGGGAAAGCCTTCCCCTCGCTCCAAAGCCTTTCAGGCTTTTCCGCTACCCCTTCTAGCGGGGGTAAAGCAACAAGTTGCTAGCACCAAGTTGCTTAACCCCCGCAACGCCCCCAATTCAGCGGAAAAGAAAATATCAGAGGGGACAGACCCCTAAATGCTAAGCTTAGATGGGGGACAGACCCCGGGGACAGGGGGACAGGGACAAAGGGGGACAGACCCCTTAAGCTACTAGAGGTCTGTCCCCCAGGGCAAACGCATTATAAATGCTTTTCCGTAATGTTGGTGCGAAGGAGCGGGGC
>CAMGTC010000158.1 GCA_946061765.1 uncultured Treponema sp. | reverse complement strand
TGTGCAATTGTATTTAACAAAGATTTTGAAATCATCGAAACGAATATGGATGAAATTGAACAAAATATCGTGAAAGAATTGGCTAAAAAAAATATTGAATTCCTTGAGGAAGAAAATGCCTAAGTATTTTTATGATAAAATCGCAAACCATTATTTATATTTTACATCTCAGTGTATAGTAGAAGCGATGCATGTTCATGCTAGCGATAAACATTTGACTGAAGCTGATTCTGCTAAGTTTTTTGTAAGGGCAGATGGTTCTTCTGTTTTGCAAAAGAGAGGTGACTTAACTGATAAAGAAATTAATGTCATTGAGAAATTTATCAAATTAAATTATCAAGATATGTATAAAACATGGAAAGACTTTGGTGGAGGAGATTTTTTCAGAAAATAATATCAACCTTTTTCCAAAACACTAATATCAACCGAAATTTCAATCCATGGATTATCATCTTTTCAAAAAAACCCGTAAAATCAAAAATAAAACCGTTCATCGCTGGTATTATTACTTTTGAAGTAATGAAAGCCGGTTATGGGTAATATTTATTAAAATATAAAAATATATCCCCATAACTGGTAAATAACGGAGAACTATTTTAGATGACTGATTTAACACCAATTCAAAAAGAAATAGCAGCCGCCCTTGAGCAGATTAAAGAAAAGTCTCTGATAACAGAAGCAAACCTGGCAAAGAAGGTTCGGGAATGCGAAAAAGCACCGTCAGTCTAGTGAAAAGTCTATTTCAGTTTTGACTAACGGTGATTTACGTCAGAAGGATTCCGGGGGGAAGGTGGCGAAGAAGCGGAATGACAGGAAGAAGAGGAGTTTTTTGGATGTGGAGGAGATGGAGTAGAAGTTTTTTTTATTTCTTTTATGTTAGTGATTGTTCCCGTGATTTGGGAAACAAAAACAATTAATCTATTAATATAGTAAAATTTTTATAAAATAAAAAAATGTATTTTTAATTATTTCAGATGTATAATTACTTTCTAGATTATGGGAGATTAATATGCAGAAACCTATTTTCCTTGAAGAATTAATTACAGAAATAAAGCAGGGAAGTTCATTATCAAAATTAAAACTACAAGCCTGGTTCACTCTCTATGTGGAAGAAACAAAAGTTTATAAGATAACACATGAAATCAATAAGGAAGATGATGGCTGGATTTACAGACTTATTGACATGTATAGAGATACGGGAGATAGAGAACAAGATTATATAACTGCTTATAATTATTATTTTGAAATTGCTGAAAAGGATGATTGTGAAATAAAATGTAATTTAGGCATAATGTACAGAATGGGAAAAGGAGTCAAAAGAGATTTTCAAAAAGCCCTTTATTGGTTTACAAAAGCATCTGAAGAAGGTTACGAAAAAGCAAAATATCAAATTGGACACATGTATGAATATGGGGAAGGTGTAAAACAGAATTATTTAAAAGCACTAGATTATTATATTGAAGTTGGGAAGCCCATTAGTAAAAATACAATAGATAAATATAAAGAGATTGCAGAAAATGGAGATAGTGAACTTCAGTACAAATTAGGATATATGTATGAAAATGGAATTGGTGTACCCAAGAATTCTAAAAGTGCATTTTACTGGTATGAAAACGCAGCTAATAATGGAATTAGAGATGCAAATAATAAATTAGCTTGGTTTTATTATTGTGGTAAATCTGTTACCAAGAATATTGATAAAGCTATTGACTTATTATCAGAGCATGCAGAAATTGGTGATGCTAGTACACAATGTTTACTAGCAAATATATATGAATTTGATGAATGCGATTATGAAAACGCATTAAAATGGTATGAGAAAGCCTCAGCAAAAGGAGACTGTCATGCAACTCATAATCTGGCACTTTTGTATTTTGAAGGAGAAGGAACTGAAAAAAATCCTGAAAAAGCATTTGAACTCTTAAAGAAAGCTTCTGAACAAGGAAATGAGGATTCTTTGGAGGTTCTTGAAAATTTAAAAGAAGAATACGAAAAATCTAAAAATAAAAAAGAAGAGCCTAAGTCTGTTATAATTAATGAAGACGAAGATTCTGATGAAGATGAAGATTGGGAAGATGATGATGAATGGTATGAAGACACAGGTGAGGGCGAAGAGGAAACAATTGAGTCTGACAATATATTTGATGAATATGAAAAAGTTGAAAATGAAATAAAAGAGAAAAATCAACAAACTGTCAAAACTGCAAAAGATAAAGAAAAAGAACTTATTGAAATCATTATTAACGATATTTCATGCCCCGAATTGCCAGAGGTAAGATATTTTAATGATTGTAAAGATCCTGCATATGCTTTTTATATTTTGGGCGAAATGTATTATTATGGTGATTATATTCCTCAAGATTATTGTAAGGCCTTTAGGTGTTATGCAAAAGCAACAGAACTTGGGAGTCTTTATGCACAAAAAAATCTATCCTTTATGTATTATTATGGTGAAGGTGTAGAAAAGGATTATTCTAAAGCTTTTAAGTTATATATTGAAACTAGACCTGAATTTGAATTATTGAATAGTATTTTTGGTAATCGAAAAACAGAGAATAATCAAGAACTAAAAAAGGCAGTTGAGGATAATGATTTAAAAAAACAAATAAGTATTGGAAAATATTTTTTTGATAAACAAAGAACCCAAGATTATAAAAAAGCTCTTGAATGGTATATGAAGGCAGCAGAACAAGGCGATGAAAATGCTCAGTATAAGGTTCGTCAAATTTATTTCAAAATACAGGATTATGATAACTTACTAAAATGGTGCAAGAAAGGAATTGAACAAAATCAAACTAATGCTAAATATACTATGGGATTGATATTTTTAAAAGGTTATGGAGTTGAAAAAAACATATTAAAAGCAAAAGAATGGTACGAAAAAGCTGCTGAAGATAATGACGCTTTTACACAATATCAATTAGGCCGTTTATATTTTGATAAAAATGAATTGCAAAATGATTATAAAAAGGCATTCTACTGGACTGAGAAAGCTGCAGAAAACAAATATCAGCCAGCTATAGATTTTCTGCCGATTATAAAAAACTGCACTATTCCTGTAATGGCTGCAGCTAAAGATAATGATTTTGAATTTGTCAAAGAATCAATTGAAAATGGAATAAACATTAATACCAAGTATGATTTTGATAGAACGCTTCTTATGTTTGCTGCTATGTATAATTCTCTTGAAGTTGCAAAATTGTTAATTGAAAATTGCACAGATTTAGATACTTGCGATTCGGCAGGTGATTCAGCTATTTGTTATGCGGCTATGAATAATTCTTATGAAGTTGCTCAACTTTTATGTGATGCTGGAGCAAAACTAGATTTCGAAGCAATTCCTGAGAATCCAAAAGAATTATTTTACTATGAGCATTATAATGAGGTCCCTCATAAAACTCCTCTTATGTATGCATGTATCAATAATTCTGCAAAAATTGCAGAATTATTGATTCGAAAAGGAGTTGATTATAATGTCAAAGTTCTTGTAAGAGATAATAATTCAACAAGAATGTATTCAGATCATAGAATTACAGCTTTTGAATTTGCCGTAAGAAATAACGCAATTGATGTTGTAAAATTCTTTTTGAATAATCTCCTAGTTACTCCACAAGAAACTTTATCATATTCTGTAACTTATGATAATTCAGAAATTGCAGATCTGGCTCTTGATTATGGTGCTAAAATAAGCGGAGTTTTCAATGAAGCAATTAAAGCTAATTCAATTTCTGTAGTAAAGCTTTTAATTGAAAGAGGAGCCTATTGTGGCAAAACAGCATTACACAATGCAATTTCGCAACAACATATATATATTGCAAAACTGCTGTTAGATGCAGGAGCTGACTCAAATGAAAATAAGACACATTGGAAAAAAGGTGATATTCAATTTGAATTACATCCTAAAAATGAAGAGGCTTTTAAAAGATTATTTATCATGACTGGTACAGCTAATAGATTATTTTATTTAAAGGATATGGATGAACCTGTTGAAATAATCTGGAAGGCAAGAAATATCTCCATGAGTTCAAGCATAAAAGCCTGTGTATTTTCTTCTACATATTACAAAAATTATATTGCAAAAGGTCTCTATAAAATAAAACTGGAAATTCCTGGATGCGAAAAATATGATGATTATTCACTTGCTCAGGTTAATCAGGAATTGGAAAAGATTTACCAGGATATTCAGCAGCAAAAATATAATAATCTTGCAGAAAAAATAAGTAGTATTTATTCTGGAACTTCATCTCCTGAAGAAAATAAAATAAGCTCCAATGAAACTGAAGCTTCAGCAATTACAGCTGAAGAACAATATAAAATGGGACTTGAGTTTTATGAAGAAAAAATCTATGAGAAAGCCTTAAAGCATTTTAATAATGCAGCAGAACAAGGCAATCCTAATGCTCAATTTAAACTTGGTTTATTATATTTTTGTGGTGATGGTGTAGCTCAAAATTTTGTTGAAGCGAAAAAATGGTTTGAAAAAGCTTATATGAAGGATAATGGACCCGCAACCTATTTCTTAAGTTGTATGTATTATAATGGAGATGGAACTGATGTAGACAAAAATAAATCACGCTGGTTGTTTGAAAAAGCAAGCGAAAAGTATAAACAGCAGGAAATTATGGAGCTGGAAGATTTGTATTACAAAAAGCGCAATGCCAATGTAATTACAGAAGGAAGTTCTGAAGAGCAAAGCAAAGAACCTAGCCAAAAGAAAAAGGTTATTATAATAAAAAAGAAGAAATGATAAAACGCAATTGTTATAAACTTTTAATGTCAGGAGTAAAATAATGTCAATTTTAGCTTATTGGAATGAGATAGTTTCGGAATATAATGATAATCTAAATTGCAAGGAAGAAATTGTACAGAAAACCTGGGAAGTATTATTTAAATTATGTTTTGGGTATTCAAAAGCAGAAATCGATTCACAGCGTTCTGTAAAAATGGGTGTTATGACTAAACGGGCAGACATAGTTATAACTAATAGTGCAGAAGATTTATTTGTCGTAGAACTAAAGCGTCATGTTTTACACGAAGGTCAGGAACAGCTTTTCAGTTATTTAAATCAACTGAAAATAGATTTAGGAATACTGGTTTGCGATAAGTTGTATATTTACGATTTTGATTATACCGCCAGAGAAAATACTTATTCAGTTCTTGAAATTCCTTTCATTCAGGACAACCCGAATGGAAGCAGATTTGTCGAATTATTTTCTAAAGATAATTTTGATAAACAGAAAATTAAGGATTTTATAAAAGAATGCAATGAAAATAAAGATATAGTCAATGAGATAAAGAATGAAATAACATCCAATCTTGCTTCTGAATTATTAAAAAAATATTTCAAGGAAAAATATACAGAGATTGATATAGAAAAAATATTGGCAGAATATACTGTATCTGTTTCAAAGAAATCTTCTGTTTATACTAATCCTGCTGCAACTATTTCTGGTTCATCTATTTATGTGCCAAGCATGACGACTTCTAGTTTTATGACAAAAGATGCCACTCAATTCATGGTAAATGGAACCCCAACTGGTGGTAAAGGGCCAACTGTATATGCTGCTGTAAATACGTATATTGATTCTCATCCGAATATTACACTTCAAGAATTACAAACTGCTTTTCCTGATTATCTGGCTAAACCAGGTTTTGGAAAAATGATTCGAAAAGTGGAAGATGTAACTCCAAATGAATGGTCAGGAAGCAGATTTAATAAACATCCGATTTCCCTTTCCGATGGAACAAGAATTACAGTTTCAACTCAATGGAAACCTGATAACATGCAATCATTTATGGAAGGCGTAAAAAAATTGGGAATTGAAATAGTACCTGTTAATTAAATTGACGATACAACATAAATGTTGTATATTGCTTATTAAGAAAATGACATATAACTGCAATATAACACAGAAAGAAGGGAAATATTTAGTTCAGTTTCCAGATGTACCAAATGCAATTACATTAGGTTTTACTCATGAAGAAGCTCTTTTTATGGCTGGTGATGTATTAAATGGAATACTTGCTTCTCACCTAGATAACGGTTATCCAATAGCCGAACCAAAATATTCTGGCGGCTATCCAATTGAAGTATCACCAAAAGTTGCTTTTGCAATTGAACTTCGTAAAGCTCGTGCAAATCACTCTCAAAAAGAAGTTGCAGCAAAAGCTGGTATGACTTATCAACAGTATCAGCGTCTTGAAAATCCTCATAAGACAAATCCAACTCTCGAGACCTTATATAAATTGCAAAAGGTTTTTAACAGACCATTTCTGGCATTGTAATCTTATTCACTCTCTTTCGCTTCTCAAGCCAATCCTCCACCAGCTCCTTAGGTTCAATCGGCCAGGCTTCATCAGCCCACTTCCAAACCCAGCGCTGAACGCACATAAGCTGGTTTGTTCTAAAACTCAAGATTATACCGTCGCCGTCTGGACCGGGATTTTTTTTGTCTGGTGTAATAGTCTGATTATCTCCCCAGAGTTTTGTCTTGGCATATCTTGCGGCGTATCCGTGAAGATGGATTTTGTAATCCAGGTAATCATCGTCGCACATGCAGCCAAAGGAACCGCGGG
>CAMGTC010000157.1 GCA_946061765.1 uncultured Treponema sp. | reverse complement strand
AGCCTGTTTTTCTGCAGCATCTTCTTTTTTCTCATCAGCACTTTTTTGAGCATCATAAGCGGCTTGTTTTTCTGTTTCAGCTTCTTCTTTCTTTGCATCAGCCTCTTCTTGAGCTTTATCTGCCTGAGACTGAGCTTCTTTAGCTTCTTCCTGTGCTTCTTGGTCTTCAGGATTTTCATCTGCTATTTTCTGCTTTTCATCTGCTATCTGCTGGGCTTTATCAGCATCTTGTTGGGCCTTATCAGCTTCTTTTTGAGCGTCGTCAGCTTTTTGATTTGCTTCCAAAGCTTTTTTCTCTTCTGCAACTGCGTTTTTCTGACTTTCTCTTGCAGCCTGTGAAGCTGCATCAGACTCACGCTCTTTTAAATCAACCATATCTTTGCGGCTTTCTACATTCTTATCATCATCTTCTTTCATTGATTGAACAACTTTTGTATCTGAAATAACAGAAGTATCTACAGTAGAAAGACCACCATTTGCAACATCGTAGAGAGGAATTACAATCTGGCTTTTTCCTGGCCATTCAGAATACTTTACAGAAAGACCACAATTTTCGGCAGTAAGATTGTTAATTACAATATCTTTATATTTTGATTTAAAATCATCTAATTTTCCGCGATATACTGCGTTGTAAACTGTAATAAAAACTGCAAGTGTATCTGCATCTTTTTGTGTATAACCGTATGCAGAAGAAAGGTAACCAGAAATAATCCTTCTTAAATTATCAATATGATCAACTGTGGCAGCTGCTCCAATAAAAAGTATGTCTGCATCAAATTTTCCTTTACTTTGATCTACAGCATGTACTACATAGTATTTATTTTTTGTCCCAACATTTGTAGGAATGGAAGGATCTTTAGAAACCTGACTTCCCATTGAAGAACCAATACCTATAATCTGATCAATACTGTTTATAACTGTATGAGGTCCAGTATAATTTATAAATTCAATGGTCTGATTACTTGAAGCACTTTGTAATTCTGATTTGTCTACTTCTAAAGCAAATGAACTTGTAATAATAAATAAACTAACAAACAAAAAGAAAAAATATTTTTTCATAATGATTCCTGTCCTTTAAATAAGTAAAAATATTTTAACATAATTTTATTAGTTTTTAAACAATAATAAATGGTTAAGAAAAAAAATTGTGCTTTTTATAATTCCAGTTCAGCAATCTTTTTAAGAATTTCCCTGGCATAAAGTCGGGTTTTTGAATCATAATTTGAAGAAAGCATTTTGCTTACTATATTTTTTCCCTTGGAATTAAATGCAGGGCGTCCCATAAATAAACAGATGGAATAAACGCTATCGCAAATTTTTGAAAGCATCTGTTTATCTTTATAATTTGTTTTACCAGCAAGAATATCTAAAGCTTCCATTATTTCTAAATCAGGATCATAACCATTTACAGAAATTCCCTTTAGTAGGGCAAAAAGTAATGAGCGGTTATTAAGAGTCTTTAGAAATTTTGAAATATATTTATTAAAATAAGAGTCCGAAAACAAAGATAACTGAAGCAAAATTAATTCAAGCTCTGTAATATTAGTCTCAAAAATTGATTTTTCTTCCGGATAATTTGTAGTTTTTGATAAAAGTTCAGATGAATAAGACTGACAGGCTTCAGTTAATTGATTAACATATTTTATTTCATCTTTGCCGTAAAAACCTTGCTGTAAAATTTCAAGTCTTTTGTGACTTTTTAAATCTAGAGGAATCTCAAACCAGTAAGAATCATCTCCATTTGAACTTTTGTACCAGGAATTATAATTTGCAGGAATTGAATTTTTTTGACCCTTATTTAAATTTTGTGAAAGTTTATATGCGTCTAAAGACCAGTCATTTCCACATAAAACAAGATGATTATCTTTTGTTATAATTAAATAATCAAAATACTTTCTGTTTTTTGAATTTGGTAGATTTAATTCACGGTTAATTATTCCATTTTCCGAAAAATATAAAGCTTTTGTAAAATCACTTACAAAAATAGATGAATCCTGATAGTAAATTTCTTTTAGCTCCAATCCATTTATATTTTGAATTTCAAATTCGTAAGCAACTGAAGCATCTGAAAGATTAATCCTAAAAAAACGGAGTCCATTCTTATCTGGCAGAAGATAAAATACTTTTGATAAATCATCAGAAACTATAAATCTTGCCTGAGACAGGGATTCGGCGGAAGCTTTTATATTTTTTGTCTGTAAAACCCATTTATTTTCAACTTTTTCTTCCTGATTTAAGGCAAAAAGTCCTGAATTACCGTCTGTAAAAGTAAGTAAAATACCCCCATTACAATGATTAACAGAAAGAATTTTACCGGCAAAAGTAATTTCTTCTAAAATTTCACCAAAGGGAGATATTCTTAACCCCTGGGATTTTCCTTCATTTAATTCCTGTAAAAAAACAACAAAAGAACCGTCTGGTAATTCCTGCATTTCCAGAGAATTTTGTTTTTGAATTTCAATCCTCCATTTGCATAATCCAGTAATTCCAAAACAGTATATTTCATTTAATGTACGTACAAAAAATCTTCCGTCTCTTCCTGCTAAAATTTGATTTAAAAGAGGATATTCAAATTCTTTTTCCCAGATGATAAGGCCACTTGGATTTAATAAAGAAATTTTTCGGTTTGATTTATTAAGTAAAAGGTAAAAATCCTGGGGTAGGGAAAGTAATTTTGCATCACGCCAGTCGCTAAGATTTTTTTCCCAGAGAAGTGTTCCCTGATTTGAAAAAGACATAATTGTTCTTGAATCTGCAATAAATGTAAATCCAAAGGAAGAAATAGAAGGTTTACTAATAACTTTTCCAGAAATTACATTTGACCAGGAAGTATTAAATTTATTCAGATTTTCCTGCGAATAAAGAAAAAAAGAGGAAATTAAAAATATTACAAAAAAAAGTTTTTTCATTAATTCCTTTTATTTATGAAATATTGCCAGCGATTCAATGTGACTGGTATTAGGATAAAAATCCAAAAGATATATTTTTTCCAATTTATATCCGGCTTTAATCAATTTTTTACAGTCTCTTGCGTGAGTTCTAGGATCACAAGATAAAGAAAGAATCTGTGGAATATTAGATTTGCAGAGAAAATCACAAACCTCTTTTTCCATTCCAGAACGTGGAGGATCAATAAGACAGGCATCAAATGAAGGACAGTACTGAAGGCAATTTTTTACCCAGTTAGCACCACTCATTCCATAAGAAACATGTTTTTTACCAGCCATATTTTCTTCTGCATAAACCAAAGCATCTCTATTATGTTCAACAAGAGTTACATTTTCAAATTTATCCGAAAGAAAAGTTGAAATTGCACCACAGCCTGAATACATATCAAGAATATTTTTTCCAGAAATTAAATTATCCAGGATTAACTGTAAAACTTTTTCAAAAACAAAAAGATTAGACTGAAAAAATCCTCTTACATCAAAAGCTATTTCTTTTCCATTAATTTTTACCTTTTGAGTGTTTTCCGGAGAATAAAGAGTACCTGAAAAATAATGATTTTCTTTTACTTTAAGATTTTTTTTGTTCTTACCAATTACTTCTTTTTTATTATTTTCTTCAAGATGAGCTATCATTAATTTATTCTGGCTGCAAACATACTTACTACCAAAAAGATGTATTCGCCCCTTTGGTCGGCTGTTTACATCAGAATTAGCCAGATATTCATTTACAATTTCTTCTGCACACTGGCAGTTTGTGATTGGAATAATAACATTTCCAGCCCTTTGAGAAAGACCTCCGTCATTTAATTGAAAGCGGGCCCTATAATTAAATTCTGGTCCAGTCACAATTGAAAGAGAATTTTTTATATCTATTGCTTCCTGATTAAAAATATCACAGAGGATTTGTTTTCGTAATTCAACCTGATATTTTGGATCAATGTGCATCATATTACAACCGCCACATTTTCCATAATATTTACATTTTGGTTCTACACGATAAGGGGAAGGCTTTATTATTTTAATGATTTCTGCATTATCATAATCACTTTTTGATTCAACAATGTTTACATCCAAAGTCTCGCCTGGAAGGGAATAAGATAAAAAAACTGTTTTTCCATCTATTTTTCCTATGGATTTTCCCCCAAAAACTATTTTATCTGTTATAATTATCATATCTACTTTTTATTTTAACGAATTGGAGTTACACATGCAAATAAACAGTTTTTTTCAAAAGATGAATGATGGCTATGAATTATGGGTAAATCGCTGGTTACCAAATAAAGATGAAGATATTAAAGGTATTGTACAATTACATCACGGCCTTGCAGAACATTCTATGAGATACGATCGATTAGGTTCTGTTCTTGCAGAAAATGGTTATATTTTAAATGCTTACGATTTTAGGGGCCATGGAAAATCTGCTGAAAATGCTATTTCTGCCGGCTATGGAACCTTCGGAAAAATTGCCAATAAAGACGGATTTAATATTGCAATAGAGGACTTAAAGGAAATTATTCAAGGGGTAAAAAAAGATTTTCCTGGTAAGAAAGTAATTTTACTAGGACACTCTTTTGGTTCTTTTGTTTCTCAGGGCTATATTGAAAAATATAGTGATACAATCGATGCATGTACACTTTGCGGAACTTCTGGACCTAAAAATGGACTTCCGAAAATTGGAAAAATTGTTGTAAATATTGTAAATGCTTTTAAAGGACCTGATGCAACATCTCCATTACTTGCTAATTTAGCATTTGGTTCTTACTGTAAAAAAATTAAAAATCCAAAAACTCCAAATGACTGGATTTCAAAAAATGAAATGAATGTTCAGATGTACAATGATGATAAATGGTGTGGAATTTCACTTACAAATTCCTTCTTTAAAGATTTAATGTCGGGACTTATACAGATTCATAAAAAATCAAATATGAAAAAGATTTCTGTAGACTTACCAATTAATTTTATTTACGGAAAAGATGATCCTGTAGGTTCTTATGGAAAGAGTATAGAAAAACTATATTCAATCTACCAAAAGAATGGAATTAAAAACCTTACAATAAAAGCCTACCCGGAAGATAGACATGAGCTTTTTAACGAAGATAACAAAGAAGAAGTTGAAAAAGATTTAATCAACTGGATTGAAAAAATTCTTTAATAAGACTAATATTTCTTTTGTGTTATACAGATATGGAACAGATAAAAACGGCAAATTAATTAAAAAAGCCGTTGTTTACACTAAAGAAGAGCATCTTATTCCACATCAAAAGATAGATCCTGACGCACTGCAAATTATAAATAGACTTAGAGATATGGGGTTTACAGCTTATATCGTTGGTGGTGCTGTCAGAGATTTAATTGTTGGAAATGTACCTAAAGATTTTGATATTGTAACTGATGCAACACCTTCTAAGATTAGACGCATTTTTAGAAATTCTCGAATAATTGGACGCAGATTCCGTTTGGTTCATGTTGTCTTTGGTGAAAAAATTTTTGAGGTAAGTACTTTCCGTTCAAATGAAGAAGGTTCTGTTGGTAATGAATTTGGTACAATTGAACAGGATGTTTTAAGAAGGGATTTTTCAATCAACGCTCTTTATTATGATACAGTTCAGGAACAGGTAATTGATTATGTTGGCGGAATGAAAGATATAAAAAAAGGCCAGCTTAAACCTGTAATTCCACTTGATTTAATTTTTAAAGAAGACCCTGTAAGAATGTTAAGAGCAATAAAATATTCTGCAACAACAGGGGCAAAAATATCATTACCTCTGGCAAGAAAAATAAGACATTCTGCAAATCTTTTATCTCAGGTAAGTCCATCAAGATTAACAGAAGAAATGTTAAAAATTATTAACAGTCCTTTTGCAGACAAAATCATTGAAGAAGCTTTAGACAAAGATTTGTATATGTATTTACAGCCAGCAGCTTCTGGAATGATTTACGATAATAAAAAATTTGAAAAGTCTTATCTTGAAAACTGTAAAAAACTTGCCCAGTTAAATAAAGAAAATGATGATGAAAGGCTTGGAAAAAAATTATCATTTATCATCAGTGATTTTATTAATTGTCTTACCGACTGGAATAAAGAAATTACAAATAATACATCTCCAAATGAACTTTATATAAGAACATGGACTGAATGCAGAAAATTTGTACTTCCAATGAATCCAATCAGAAAAGAATTGGAATTTGCTGTAAAAGAATGTCTGAATAAGCTGGGAGTTAAAACAAAAAGCAGAAGTCTTCAGTTTAAGAGCGAAAAATCAGCAAGTCCAAAAAAGAGAAAAAAGAATTCAGGTGATTCTGAAAATAAGTAATCTTTACTTAGGATAAAGAAATCCCATTAAAAATGAAATTACTGTCCATTTTTTTGGTTATTTAAGAGCGTTTTGATTCATCAAAATCATTTTTTTTGTCTTTCATTATGATTTTATCAATAATTATGCTTACATCTTCTATTAAGATTCCTATAAAGGATTCAATCTTATCGATAATGTATTGCTGGAGTTTATGAACTTTTCCTGTTAATTGAGTTCCAAAAGGGGCATCAATTGTTACAATCAATTTATATCCTCTTGAATCTTTTTTTATGCTTACCTTTTTTACAGTAATTTCTGGATCGCATTCCTGAAC
>CAMGTC010000156.1 GCA_946061765.1 uncultured Treponema sp. | reverse complement strand
GCTTCGCTCAAGGCCTTGACTCGCTCGTTTTCAGGGGTTGTATTAACCCCTAAATCGAATTAGAAAAGGCTCACTCTTAAAACTTTGACATTGCATTTTTATGAGTTGCAATATCAAGTAAAAAAAAAACTTCTTCCACAAAAAAAATGTAGAAGAAGTTTTTAAAAATCTAATTTAAATTAAGAATACTAATAAACGCTCAAAATCTTTGTTAATTCATCTTTTCCAATGATTTTCATAAAGTTAGCAAGACGTGGTCCCTGATCTTTTCCAATCAAAGCCTGATAAAGTGCAGTAAAGAGAGCTTTTGCATCAAGTCCTAATTCTGTAGCAATATCATACATTGCCTGCTGACATTCTTTATCCATTGCGTAAGTACCAACTTTTGGTACAACTTCTTCTCTAACACGGATAAGAGCCTTAAGCATATCACTAGATAAATCAGCTTTTGAACCATCATGTCGAATTGTAAAGCAGAATTCAGGAGCACAGTCTGGAGCAGAATGTTTAATCCAGAATTCAGCACAAGTCATTCTACGGCGAAGTCTTTCTTCCTGTTCAGCTTTAACATCACCTAAAGAAGCAATAACTCTGTCATAATCAAAATCATAAGTCTGTAACAAAGTTGTAAGCATACGGAAAGTAATCTGATAAGGCATTGTTTCTGGAATCTTGCCATCAATCTGAGAAAGCATATAGATTCTCTTTTCCTTATTAAAATGATCATCGTTTTTAGCTTTATCAACGCCGTAAACAATTCTTTCTGTCTTATCGTAATCTTCGTAAACTTTAAGTACATCCATATCAAAAGAAATGGCAAATTCTGTATTTGGACGAGTTCCAGCAAATAAATAACGAAGAACTTCTGCCTGGTAAATATCCAAAGCATCTGGTAAAGCAATTACTTTACCCTTTGAAGAAGACATCTTTCCAGGAACACCTTTTAAATTTACAAAGTCATAACGCATTGTAACAGGAGCGTCCCAATTATAAATACGTTTAGAAACTAATTTTGCAGTATCATAAGAACCACCAGGACTGATATGATCTTTTCCACCTGGTTCAAATACAACTTTTTCTTCGTTCCATCTCATTGGCCAGTCAACACGCCAGCCTAATTTTGCACCTTTAAATTGACGAATATCTACTGTTTCTTCGTTTCCACATTCACACTTATAAGAAAGACCATATTCTCCATCATAAGCAGTAATTTCTGTAGTATCTTTGTTACATTTTCCACAGAAAATTGCTACTGGCCAGTAAACATCTGAATCTTTTATTTTGTGATCATCATCACGATATTCATTTAAGCACTTTTTAATTTCTTCACGGCCCTGTAAAGCCTTTTTCATACCTTCTGTATAACGGTTATCTCTGTAGCGGCTTGCCTGATAAAGAAATTCTGGATTAATACCAACACGTGGAAGCTGAACTTCAATATCAACTTCATGGTGACGAGCATAATTTTCGTTTCTTTTAGTTGTATCAGGTACCATTGTGATTGGATAACGCAAATATTTTTCAAGAATTTCAGGATCTGGCATATTTGCAGGAACTTTACGGAAAACATCGTAGTCATCCCAAGAATAAATAAAGCGTACCTTTTTACCACGGTCACGCAAAGCACGAACTACCAGGTCTACTGTAATAATTTCGCGGAAATTTCCAAGGTGAACTGTTCCAGAAGGAGTAATTCCTGAAGCACATGTATATGAATCTAAATCACCTTTTTCACGAATAATTTTGTCTGCCATTTGATCTGCCCAGTGACAGAGCAATGGGTCATTGTTATTTCTTTCGTTGTTGTTACTCATAGAGTAAGATTATAATGAAAAATATAATTATTAGGAAGTATGGTATAAAGCCTTTCTTTTTTAGTTTTCCCGTTTTTTATTTAACAGAGACTCTATCTCAAAAGCTTCTAATTCTCGAAAATCTCCAGCCTTCAAATTAGTATCCAGAGCAAGATTTTGAATTGAAAGTCTTTCAAGTTCAATCACCTGATTTCCCAGTGCAGAAAATATTCTTTTTACCTCGTGAAACTTTCCTTCTGTTATTGCAATTTTAGCCTGATTATCCGATATCCATTCTATTAAAGCAGGAGCAGCTTTTTCTCTGGGAGCTTTTTTATCTTCTGGTAATGTTAGTCCCAAAAGAGCATTTTCTCTATAAAGTCTTTTTTCTTCTTCATTAACAGATTTTTCTAAAAGGACTTTATATGTTTTACTTATTTGATTTTCTGAACGGGTCAGGTAATTTGAAAAATAACCGTCTGTAGTAATTAATAAAAGTCCACTTGTATCACAGTCCAAACGACCAACCGTATGAAGTCTGGCCCCTCTTTTTGCATTTTTTACAAGCTTCTGTAGATTTTGTGGTAAAAGCTGATAAACAGTTTTATGAGAATCGGAAGCAGCGGAACAAACATAACCGCATGGTTTATTCATCATTAAATATATTTTATTTTCCTGAATTTCTTTCCCAGAAAACTCCATCTGAATATCCTTGAATTGATTTATCTTCCTCTGCAAGATTCAAACGTTTTTGTGCGAATAAACAATAATCCTGATTTAATTCAATACCACAGTAATTTCGTCCCAGTTTTTTGGCAACTACACTGGCAGTACCACTTCCTAAAAAAGGATCAAAAACTAAATCACCTTCCTTTGAAGAAGCAAGAACAAGCTTAGCATATAATTTTTCTGGCTTTTGTGTAGGATGATCTGTATTTTCGGGCATTGACCAGAAAGGAATACTAATATCATCCCAGAAATTAGAAGGACAGGTAAGACGAAAATTTCCATCTTCTTCCTGATTCCAGTCTTTTGGCTTACCATTTTCTTTGTAGGGAGCAATTACCCTTCTCTTTTGTTTTACAGCTTCAAGATTAAAATAATAATCTTTTGGATTTTTTACCGCAAACCAGATATCTTCCATACCGTTTTTCCAATTTGCAGAAGCTCCCCGGCCTTTTTCTCTTTGCCAGGTAATTCTATTCAAAATAACTAATTCTTTTGATAAAGCTCTTTGCAAAGCCGAAGTACATTTCCAGTCTCCGCAAATATATAAAGACCCGTTATCTTTTAATTTTTTACAAACTTCAGGTAACCAGGATTCTAAATATTTTTCGTAATCAGCTTCAGATCTGGCGTTAAAATTAAGTCCATTAAAATTTTTCGAAAGATTATAAGGTGGATCTATAATAATAAGATCAGCGAAGGCCTCAGGTAATAATGGAAGGGTCTGTAAAATATCGCCCTGAATTGTTTTATTAAGGTAATCTTTATTGTTTTTAAGATCTTCCAAACTTGTAATTTGATTTTTTAATTGTGCTACTTCTTCTGGAATAAGAGTCAAAGTTCTATTTCTTGGGGCTCTGGATTTTGTAATCATGATTATATTGTATCAAAATAAATAGACAAAAAAAAGGACCTTCTCAAACAATGAAAAGGTCTCTTAAATGTACAGGGCTAATAAATAATCAGCCCCGGAATTAGAAAATTACCTCAATTAAGATTAATTAGCAGGACCATAATAGAAGGTAATCTCAAAAGTTTTCATTGCCTGAAAAGTCATGGCTGTTTTATCAATAATTGTTGCTCCACAGTCATCAAGATTTCCGTCAATTGTACGTCCTTTAGGAGTACCAGATACCCAGTCATTTACGATATTAGAACGAGTACAATGGCCGTCATCAGAAGAAGTATAATTTTTCTTAGTCATTTTTACTTCTTTTCCGTTTACAGAGATTGATTTAATATCAATTACCCAATCAGGATGTAAATCTTCACCATTTGCAATTCCAAGTGCACAGAAAGAAAAACCTGTTGCTTTTGAAGTTCCTTTTCCATTCATGTTAGAAAAATCCAGAGCAACTGTATAAGTTCCGGCTTCTGTAATTCCAATATCTCTTGCTTCAATTCCCTTAGATTTTGAACCAGGCTTGTACTGATCACCTACAGAATAATTTGTACTCCAAGCCTGATCTGCATACATGATGTAAGCAATTGCAATATCTTTTCTACCTTCTAGATCACTGCCACTTAAGCTATCAGGAGCTTCTGAATAAGTTTTCTTAAGTCTTTCCTGAGCTGCTGATTTTACTTTTTCAACAGAATATTCTTTTTCAATATCCCAAGAATGAGCCTTATAAAGCTGAGCAAATTCATCCTTATTTAATTTACATTCACTTTTATTATAAAAACATGCATTACCAGTATCCCAGAGAACAGGACAGAATGAATAAGAATCGCAGTAATCAAGGAAGGTTGAATGATAAATCATTGTTGCCGATTTATACTTTCCATTACTTGGAAGAACACCATATTCACCAATGATTACACCATAACCCTTCTCAACAAATTTAGACATCATTTTGAGTGTATCACCCATTTCTTTGATATCCTGTTTTGAACCCCATTCATCACCATCACCAATACAAAGAGGAGAAGGATCATAATAGTGAACAGAAACAAAAAGTCTTCCTTCTATTGTATCTTTTGGCATTTTATAACGGTTATCACAAGTTTTTTTAACATCAGTATTATAACCAGGAATCAAAAGGAAGCGGGAAGCATTATTTCCACCCTGAGAACGGATAGTATCTACAAATGCCTGATTGATTTTATTAGCAGCCTCATACTTTGCTCCATCGTCTTTTAAATATCCACTGTCCCAGCAAACATTATTGTCATTAAGACGGTCACCAATTTCTTCATTTCCCCCTTCAAATATCAATTTGTAAGAGTAATTCTGGAAACGAATACCAATTTGAGTCCACAGTGCCTTATACAATTCCATAGCACAATCACGGATTTCTTCAGTACGAGAACCAAACATTCCCCACCAACCACCATCCCAGTGGTCATTAATAATTACATAAAGACCAGCGTCCAATGCATAATTTACAAGAGTTTCGATTCTGTCTAAATAAGTTTTGGAAATTACATAGTTTCCATTTTCATAATCCACTACATTTGTCCATGCAACAGGAATACGGATTGTATCAAAACCAGCAGCCTTATATCCTTTAATCATATTTTCAGAAGTAATTGGCTGACCCCAAAGTTTTTCGTAAGTAGTTGCATCTGTACTGTAACTTGCAGAACCTGAACGATATGCTTCCATAGTATTTCCAAGATTAATACCATTTCCCATTATTCTCGAAAACTCAATTGCTGTAAGTTCAAGATTCATATCCTGAGGCTGGGTAACAATTGTACTTGAAGTATCAGGAATTTCTGCTTTTATAGAAATCTTTACATGAGGATCGCTTACCTTTGCATTAGTTTTTGTAGAATTTGAGTTTGACGCACAGGCACTAAAAATAAGTGGAGTAGTCAAAAAGGCCAATAAAAGGCACTTAGATAGTTTTTTCATAGAAAAATCTCCTAATTAGATATTTGTATACTATTTTCCACTTAAAAAAGAGAAAAAAAAATAGGAAATATTATGAAAATTTAATTAGGTTATTAGTTATTAATTTAAAAAAAATAAAGACTGAATGTTTGAATCCACAAGCTGGCTCAAATCTTCTTTACTCATCCCAATATTTGCCGCAACAAAATCATAAACATGTTCAACAAGATATGGATTATTTTTCTGTCCCCTAAAAGGAACTGGAGCAAGATATGGAGAATCAGTTTCGCAAAGGATTCTATCTTTTGGAATAAAGTTTAAAAGAGCCTTCATATCTTCCATTTTTGATTTTTTAGTATAAGTTACGCTTCCGCTAAAACTGATGTAATAATCTAAATCCAAAAATTTTCGGGCCTCTTCAAGACCATAACTATAACAGTGAATGATCCCCTTATTGTGGCCTGAGTTTTTTATACAAGCTAAAGTATCTTCAAAAGCATCCCTGCTATGAACAATGATTGGAAGATTCATTTTTTTTGCCAGAGCTAACTGCATTTCAAAAAGTTCTTTTTCCCCGTCATAAGTCTTCTGATCAAAATCACTTTGACAACGGCCATCACAACCCGATGGATTCCAGTGATGATCTAAACCACCTTCTCCAATTGCGATTATTTTTGTATGTAAATTACTTAGCTGGCTCTTAGACTCAATATTTTGAGCCTTTTGTATAGATTCTTCCAAAACTTTCATTTTTTCCAGCCTATTATGAATTGAATCTACATCCGGCCAAATTCCAGCAGAAAAATAAATAAAAGATTCAACTTTACGAACAATTTCTTTATCTGTAATAGTAGAAACGACTCGGGAAATAGAAAGCTGTCGCTTTTCCAAATCATCTGCCTCAGTTCCAATATCCAAACCAAAGGCACAATTTCTATGAGCCATTAAAGAAAGAACCTGATTTCCATCAAGTCCACATTCGTCGTTCATCAGTCTAAAATGAAAATGTGTATCGCTAAACATATTAAATAATCATCCGGGTAATAAGGATTATATTATTGTAAAGATTATAAGCATGCTTTAAAAGCGTCGTCCTTATTATTTGCCCAATTATATAATTATAAGCTCTATCTGCAAAGGGGAAACGGAAGTAACATCAGGGCAAACGCATTATAAACGCTTTTCCGTATTGTTGGCGCGAAGGAGCGGTGCGTGGTTCAAAAACACTCTTTTTGTGGCTGCTGC
>CAMGTC010000155.1 GCA_946061765.1 uncultured Treponema sp. | reverse complement strand
AGCGGAGAACCGGAATATGCAATCGTATGATTTTTATTGCAGTACTGAAAACGGTGAATGTGACCTAAAGCTCCATAAGTAAAACCATTGAATACAGAAACATTAACCTGCTCCGCAGTTCCGACATAACTTCGTTCCGAAGCGGCAAGCTTTGTTCCGATTGAATACAAATGTGCACAGACAACTGCAGGAATTTCACTGTAATTTTTTTTATGACCTTCAAGAATTTTTGTACATGCAGCTTCGTATAATTCCTGCTGCTGTCTTAACGGTTTATCATCAGTTGATTCAATACTTAAAGGCGACAAGAATGGAATCTGATAGACTGCAACTTTTTCTTTATCATTGGAAAGAATTACAGGTTCTGATAAATTTTTTGTATTTGTGCAGAAGTGAATATTCTGCTTCTCGAAAATTTTTGCGCCATAAGAAAGACGTGAGGAGCTGTCATGATTCCCTGAGAGAAAAAACATGTGAACGGAAGGATGTTCAGAATTCATTTGGGCAATAAAAGAACTTAAGAGCTCTGTAGCTTCCTGACTTGGAACAGCTCTGTCGTAAATATCACCAGGAACTAAAAGTGCAGAATATGGATTTTTTTCTTCCTCTGCTTTTTTAATCTGTCCGATAATCTGATCAAGAATGAACTGCTGGTCTTCGATAAGATTTTTTTCGTGGAATATTTTTCCAAGATGCCAGTCACTTGTCTGTAAGAAGCGCATTTTCCCTCCAATAGTTGCCTTACTTGAAAATAGCAGACAGGTATGCAGTTGTCAACAAAATCCATTCTTTTTTTTAAAATAAAAATCCCCGGACAGCGAACCATCCAGGGAATTTAATTTCATTATAAATAATACCAGTTTACCAGCATCATAACGCTTACCAGCATTCTAACCACCAACACAGAGAATGTGCTTAGTCCTGAAGAGCTTCGTAACCTTCTTCACCAGTTCTTACTTTTACAACATTTTCAACATCGTAAACGAAGATCTTTCCGTCACCAATGTTTCCTGTGTAAAGAACTTCCTTAGCAGCTGTGATTACCAAGTCTACTGGAACTTCTGATACTACGATATCAACCTTGATCTTTGGAAGAAGTGTCATATCAATTTCAGCACCGCGGTACTTCTGTGTCTTTCCATGCTGGATACCACAACCAAGTACATTTGTTACTGTCATACCTGTTACGTTGATGTCGTTCATTGCAGCCTTAAGTTCGTCGAACTTGCTCTGACGTGTTACGATTGTAACCATATGGAACTTAGCATCAGGCTTACTTGAAGCCTTTGTAACTGGAACTGCTTTTTCAACTGGAACAGGTTTTGCCCCACCAGCAGCACCTTCTGTCATTACCTGTGGAGCCATGATGAAGCCTGCGTAAGAAGAATCAATTCCGTGTTCAAGCTTATCAAGACCGATTGTTTCTTCTTCCTTGCTTGCTCTAAGTCCGTGGAACTTCTTAATCAAAGAGAATGTAATCAACATACAAACTGTTGTCCATGCAACAATTGCACCTTCACCAAGAGCCTGGATTCCGAAGTGATGCCATCCGCCACCGTAGAATACACCAGATTCAACATTGAACAAACCATCAGCCAAAGTACCCCAGATACCATTTGCAAAGTGAACACCTACAGCACCAACCGGGTCATCAATATGAAGCTTAAGATCAAGGAACTCGATTACAACTACTACGATAATACCTGCAACGATACCGATGATTGAAGCACCGAGTGCATCTACTGTTGCACAAGGAGCTGTGATAGCAACAAGACCTGCAAGTGAAGCGTTGAGTGTCATAGAAACATCAGGCTTACCGTTTTTGATCCATGTAAATATCATTGTTGTTACAGCAGCAAGAGCTGGAGCAATTGTAGTTGTTGTAAATACAGCAGCAAGACCACCAACACCAAGAAGTTTTGTACAAGCAGCACCGTTGAATCCGTACCATCCGAACCAAAGGATGAATGTTCCGAGTGCACCAAGTGTTAATGAGTGACCTGGAATAGCGTGAACCTTTGTTACCTTTCCAGCTTTGTCATATGAATATTTACCGATACGTGGTCCAAGGAAAATTGCACCGATCAAAGCAGCAGTGCCACCAACTGAGTGGATTGCTGCAGATCCTGCAAAGTCAACAAAACCAAGCTGTACCAACCAGCCCTGTGAGTTCCAGACCCATCCGGCTTCGATTGGATATACAACAGCAGAAATAACTGCTGAATAAATACAATATGCACTGAACTTTGTTCTTTCAGCCATTGAACCAGAAACGATTGTAGCTGCTGTTGCACAGAATACAAGGTTGAAAACGAAAGCTGACCAGTCAAGTTCAGCGAAGTTTGTAAACAACTGAAGGTTTGGTTTACCAATAAAACCAAAAAAATAGTTTTCGCTCATCATCAAGCCAAAACCAAGCAACATAAACATTGGTGTACCGATACAGAAATCCATCATGTTTTTCATGATGATGTTACCAGCGTTCTTAGCGCGAGTAAAACCTGTTTCTACCATTGCAAATCCACACTGCATAAAGAATACTAATGCAGCACCGATGAGGAACCATACGCCCCAAACTTCACTCATAATATACCTCCTTATAGTTGAAAAAACAAAAGGCGTCGATACTTCTCTTTCCTTTACTTAAGAAAACTATCGACGCCTTTGTCTTTCAATTACTTGAATGTGTTACAAAACAAAAAAGAGGTCGAGGGTATTAAAACCTCGACCTCTTTGCCGTTTGATATTTCAGTTATAATAATTTTCGAAACAATTGTCAATAAAGATTATGATAATTTAACTTCTTAGTTCCGATTTTTACAACTAAATATTATGAGCATCTTAATTTTTTTCTGCATTTTGACTATAGTTAGTTATATATGTTTTACAAAGGGAATTTATAAGTTCCATCAGGATTTATCATGTCAGAAAAAATTATTTTAATAACAAACGATGATGGTATTTCAGCTCCAGGAATCAGAATGCTTGCAGAAGCCGCTAAAGATTTTGGTACAGTTTATGTCGTTGCTCCTGATTCTGCACAGAGTGCAATGTCACACATAACTTTACATAAAAATCAGTAATTTACATTGAAACCACGGTTTGACAAGCTTTTGAAGTACTATACATTACACTCTTTTATCTTGTGCTCACCATCACTTTAGTATATCCAATGTGCAACATTGCACATTGGAGTTTTATCCATAGGAAATCTCGGAATTTATCCATACAAATCACAATTTGGGTGAACAGTTGTTAATGAATGCCTTTTATCATAAGTTTATTTATTTCTGTTTTTTATTTTTATCAAAAAGCAAATATTAGCACATATAGAAATTATTGCAGTAATAATAAATATAATTTTTATAACGTTTTTGATTTTTTTTAACGGATCAAAATAAATACCATTTTCAAATATACCATTATCTATTTTACCATTCAAATGTTTATAAGTTCCATAACCATGAAAATAACCATCCTTAAAATCTCCCTTATAAGAATCGCCATTTTGGTAGACAATGAAACCTGTTCCATTAAAAAGATTATGTTTAAATGTGCCTACATACTTATATCCAAAATTTGAAGTAAGAATACCTGTTCCACTATATTCGCCATTGGAAAATTCTCCTTCATAAGTATTTTCTCCATTTACAAGTAATCCTTTACCCTCAAATTTTCCATTAACATAATTACCCTTGAAATAAAGGTTCTCATTCCAATACTGTTCACCATAACCATTAAAAACACCATCAATTAAAGTACCCTCATAACTTGAGCCATCTGGACATTTTATACTTTCACCATATATCGAGAAAAGTAAAATTAAATAAATAGAAATTAGAATAATTCTTTTACACATACTGGATACTCCGGAATTTTAATTGGTTTCATTTTATTTTGAAGAATTTCTTTAACCTTTGTCGTTGTTAATTGTGGGATATCAATTGTATATGGCCCTCTTTGAATTACCCTTTCTCCAGAAGCATTATACTCTGAGTAATTAAAGTTCATTGTAGAATTGACATCTCTTGCAAACATGCTTGCTTCAAAATTATCAATCTTACCATCGCCATTACGATCATAATTTTGCTTGGAAAAATCTGAAACTATTTCATTGTAAGCTTTCTGTAAAGAATTTTGCTTTTCAATTGCAAGTTTCAGAAATCGATTCCCATTAAACAATTTATCCCATAATACAACAATTTCTCGTCCCTTTGATGAGATGCCTTCAACAAAGTCAGAAATAGTATCACACGTTTTTAAATATTCTGTTTTATTATAGGACAAACCTCTTGGCTGACCTCCAAATTGAGTGCCACCGCCTGGTAGATATGCACTCTGTCTTCCATCCGGATCCACAAACCTAACCGGATTGTTTCCTGCATAATGATACAAATGAAAATTGATGTGGTTATCAACTTAAATTTTGTCTCACTTACGCAGAATTTACCTGCAGTTCTTCATCCTTCCCTGAAAATTTTATATCAAACCGATGCAGTTATCAACTAAAACTGCATCGGTTAATATCATTTTATGCCTTAGCCATACAAATCCCAATTTGTGGGAATAAAAACAGTATTATTTACTTATCATGTATTCTTTCAAAAGAGTATTTTTCATTATTCCAACGAAGATAATCTTTCTTACTAGATAAAAAAACTAAACCGTTATTTATGTCTATTTCAGAAATAGAACTAAACTGATCAGTTATTTTATACAGTAAAATTAAAGAATCATTTTTTACTGTATAAAAATAAAGTTTGGTACCTAATCCGGATAATTTTTCAATAATTATTACAGGCTCAGAAATTGTATTAAACTTAATTATCCATCCCATAGAAAAGTTTTTATGAATAGAATCAATGTTCTTTTCCCATTTTAAGGATTTAATTTCTGATTCTCTATAAATAGAGAAAAAATCAATTAAATTTTGGTTTATACATGTTCCATTTACTAATTCAATAAATCCAATTTTTACAATCTCACGATTATTAGAAAAAGTTTCATCTAATAACCCAACTGTAATAAAATAAATTTCTTTTTTTTCATCGTTTGAAATTTTCTCGCAGTTGTAAAGAAAAAGAGTTTCGTCAGCCTCTTTGTTTATATAACTCTGAATTTTATTTCTGACCGTTTGGCTAAAAAGAAAATTTTGCAAAGCGAAAAGTATCACACTGAATATAAAAATTTTTTTCATAATTATTTCTCTATTACCTGTTTGCTATCATAATAAAAATGAACATTACCTTTCCAGTAGTCCTCATCAAAAGCTATTGAGCTTCTAAGTGTTTTTGTACCTATCTTTATACCAACATTAGCGGTCATTAGCCCACGAGAACTTGAATTATTCCATCCCGGTCTAACAGTCGCTATATGACTAGCACCATCAACTATTACTCCAATTACTGTGTATCCATTATTTGCTAATAATTGAGCTGTTGAACAATCAATTTCTTTTATACCTGTACTAGAGTCAGATGCGGCATTCTTTAAATTAGTACCAGCTTCACTTGCACGAGTATTTTTACCAGTAAGGTCTCCTTTGTTTACCATAAATTTTAGCATTTGCGGATTTGTTCTTGAAACAACTTGGTAAGTTGCATAGTTACAATAAGTTTGATCATCAATAGCTGGCTTTATATTGTATGGACCATTAGATCCCTGGGAAAAATTTTCGTCATTCATTACAATATTTTGTTGTAATAGTAAATTTGCAGTTATCTTTATTTTCTTTTGATCAAGATATGGTATTGGAGAAACATTCTTACAAAGCTGTGCATTATTTTTTTCTTCATCATCAGCTGACATACCCATTCTTCTTCCATCCGGATCCACAAACTTCACTGGATTGTTTCCTGCATAATGATACAAATGAAAATTGATGTGGTTATAAACCCCACCCATACCAGGCAAGTTGGCGGAATTTTTTGAATTTCCCTTGCCCATTTCAGGAATATATTCACCTAATGCAGGATCCGTACTAATCCACATTGAGTATTTTGGATCCAAATACCTAGCTCCATAATAATACAAACCGGTTTCTTGGTCTACTTCTTTACCTGTAAACTTATATGGAAGAAATTCTGCCCCTGAATTGTTTGTTTTTTCTACCCAAGTTTCGCCATAAGGTGTATATTCTATTCTTTGGTACTCTTTTCCTTCCCAGTCAGATATCATTGTAGCACTTCCAAGATGATCTGAATGATAGTAATACTGCTTGTACATCTCTTCATGGGCTGTTTTCTGGTCTGCACGGGCAAGTTTTGTTACTATTCTTGTTTCTCCAAGATATACGTTCTTTGCATACTGACCGCCATATACTGAGTTTCCATTATCTGTATGTAAAGTCCACATTTTATTGAAATACAGTGTTTCAGATCCTTGAGTATACTTGTTAGACCTTTGTCCATCCTGTCCATACACATACGATGTTGAGTAATTTGCATCTACGCTTGAGACAAGCTGATTTCTTGAGTTCCATGTATATGTTCTTCTGTACTTACGAGCCTGACCTCGTCCTTCACCAGACTCATCTTTGAACAATCCCCATCCGTTGTCAGTTGAGTATACGTCTTCTGAATGCTGTTCAACTTTGTAGTATGAAACATCATTTTCAGAACCGTCAAAACTTCCATCCTGTTCACAGATGATGTTTCCGTTTGCATCATATTTGTAATAACGGTTTCCTG